>DATNLP010000028.1:0-7712 GCA_035602795.1 Acidimicrobiales bacterium
CCCACGTGGTGGTCGGGTTAGGCCTTCCGTAGTGCCGGCGCCACCGAGGCCAGGAACTCGCGGGTGCGCTCAGCCGACGCCTTGATCTCGTCGCGCCCTTCGCCCAGCGGCACGATGCGGCAGTTGAGGTCGGTGACCCCGGCCTCTGCAAACCCCTGCATGCGCTTTTCCATCGTCACCTCGCTGCCGCAGATGAGGACGTCGCCGATCGTCCGGGCGTCGCCGTGCTCCATGAGGCGCGCGTAGTTGGGGGATTCGACGACCTCGCTCAGGGTCCGGTTGGTACGCTCGATGGCCGCCGGCACCTCGTCGTCGCTGCACAGGCACACCGGCACGCCGGCCATGATCCGCGGCGCCGGCCGGCCTGCCGCGGCAGCCGCTTCCGTGATCTGCGGCCCGATGTGCGACTCGATCGTGCGCTCGTCGGCCAGCCACAGGACGGTGCCGTTGGCCCGCTCGCCGGCCAGCTTCAACATGACCGGCCCCATGGCGGCGATCATGACCGGCGTCGGGGTGATGTCGGTGACGTCCAGCGGCTGGTTGATTGTGAACAGCTCGTTGTCCACCTCGACCCGCCCGGGACCGGCGAGGGCCCGGTCGAGGACGTCGAGGTAGCAACGCATGGTGGTGGCCGGGCGCTCGTAGGGCAGCCCGAGCATGTCCTGAATGATCCAGTGGTGCGACACGCCGAGCCCCAGGGTGAAGCGACCCTCGCAGATGGCCTGCGCGGAGAGGGCCTGTTCGGCCAGTACCACCGGGTGGCGAGGCTGGATGGGCACGACCGACGTCCCGATCTCAATGCGTGACGTCACTGCGCCCATCAGGGCGACCGCCATCATGACGTCGAACTCGTCGGGGATCTGCGGTGTCCAGATCGTGTCGAGGCCCGACTCGTCGGCCCAACGGGCGTCGGACTGGAGCTTCTGCACCTTGGTCGCGTAGCGACCCCGGTCGGCACTGACCTGAAGACCGATGCGCATGCCGGCTCCCTTCCTCGTTCGTCGGACCCGGCCCGGTCTTACCCGGTACGGGAAATGGCATTCTCGCCAAAGGTATATGTTATTTCTGTTTGGACGACGGTGTGGTGGGAGTTCCACCAGCACCGGCACGGCACGAAGGGGAGGATGCGATGGCGCAGGTCAGCCGGGTGGCGGTGGTCACCGGGGGCGGCTCGGGCATGGGTCGCGCCATCTGCCACCACCTGGGCCGACAGGGGCGCCAGGTGGCCGTGCTCGACATCAACGGTGAGGCCGTGGCCGACGTGGCCAGAGAGCTCGACGTGGACGGCGTCCGCGCACGAGGCGTCCGTGTCGACGTGAGTGACCGGGCGGCCATCGACGCCGCGTTCGACGAGGTCCGCCGCGAGCTCGGCCCGATTGAGATTTTGGTCACCAGCGCTGGCATCGAGGGGTTCAGCGACTTCCTCGACATCACCACAGAGCAGTGGGACCGCATGGTGGCCGTGAACCTGTCGGGTACGTTCCACTGCCTCCAGCTGGCCGTCCCGGACATGATCGAAGCCGGGTGGGGCCGCATCGTCACCATCTCGTCGTCGTCGGCCCAGTCGGGCACGCGGCGCATGTCGCACTATGTCGCCACCAAGGGCGGAGTGATCGCGCTGACCAAAGCGCTGGCGCTCGACCTGGCTCCCCACGGCATCACCGTCAACACCATCCCGCCTGGCGTCATCGACACGCCCATGATGCGGCGCCCCGTGGAGTCGGGCGCCATGGGCAGCCTCGACCAGATCATCGCCCGGGCCCCGCTCGGGCGGCTCGGCACCCCCGACGACATCGCCGTCACCACGGCCTTCTTGTGCTCGGAGGAGGCGGGGTACATCACCGGCCAGCAGATCAACGTCAACGGCGGCTGGTACGTCTAGGCGTCCGGGAGCAGTATCGGGGGCAGCACCATGACCACCATCACCACCAAGAAGCTCGGCAGCGTGGGGGCGGAGGTCCTCGGCCTCGAGCTGGCAGACCTGCAGAAGGACGACGGGCTGCCGGCCGCCTGCATGGAGGCGCTCGAGGAGAACGGGGTGCTGGTGTTCCGCCAGCTCCACATCGACGACGAGACCCAGGTCCAGTTCTCGAAGAAGGTGGACGATGTGGGCAAGGCGGAGCCGGCCCCGCTGCCGTCGATTTACACGGTGTCGCTCGATCCGGCCAAGAGCCACACGGCGGCGTACACCAAGGGCACGTTCAATTGGCACATCGACGGCGCCCAGGACGACGTCCCGGCCAAGGCGACCACGCTCAGCGCCATCGTCCTGTCCACCACGGGCGGCGAGACCGAGTTCGCCAGCACCTACGCCGCCTACGACGACCTCAGCGCGGACGAGAAGAAGCGGTTCGAGTCGGTGCGCGTGCTGCACTCCTTCGAGGCCTCACAGCGCCAGATCAACCCCGACCCGACGCCCGAGGAGCTGGCCCGCTGGCGCGAGAAGCCAGACAAGGAACACCCGCTGGTATGGCAACACCGCTCCGGTCGCAAGTCACTTGTCATCGGTGTCACGGCGTCCCACGTGCTCGGCATGGACGTCGACGAGGGTAAGGCCCTGCTGGCCGACCTCATGGCGCGGGCGACGGGACCCGACCGTGTCTACCGGCACGAGTGGTCCGTGGGCGACTTCGTCGTCTGGGACAACACCGGGGTCATGCACCGCGTCCAGCCCTACGACCCAACGTCTGAGCGCGAGATGCACCGCACAACCATGAGTGGCGACGAGCCCATCCAATAAGAGGAGTCAGACGATGAGTGACGTGACGATCCTGAAGGCCGACCGCTGGTGCGACGTCGAGGCGGGCGAGGTGCGCTCCCCGGCCGTGATCGTGATCGACGGCAACGAGATCGTGGCCGTGAACCCCAAGGAGCTCCCGAGCCCCGCCACCGAGATCGATCTAGGCGAGGTGACGCTCCTGCCCGGGCTGATGGACATGGAGCTGAACATGCTCATCGGCGGGCCGGGCGGGCCCGACGGTTTGCCCGACCCTATGCACGGGGTGAAGGACTCGCCGGTGTACCGGACGCTGCGCGGCGTGGTGAACTGCCGCACCACGCTCGAAGCCGGTTTCACCACCGTGCGCAACCTGGGCCTGATGGTCTACACGGCCGGCTTCCTGCTCGATGTCGACCTGATGAAGGGAGTCGACAACGGATGGTTCCCCGGACCGCGTATCTTCCCGGCGGGCCACGCCATCACGCCGACCGGCGGCCACCTCGACCCGACCATGTTCCAGGGGCTCGCCCCGGGCATCATGCCCCAGAGTGTCGAGCAGGGGATCGCCAACGGCGTGCCCGAAGTGCGCAAGGCCGTCCGTTATCAGATCAAATACGGCGCCAAGCTCATCAAAATTTCGGCCTCGGGCGGTGTGATGTCCTTTAGTTCGGCCGCCGGCTGCCAGCAGTACTCGGACGAGGAGTTGGAGGCCATCGTGGACGAGGCGCATCGCAATGGCTTACGCGTCGCGGCGCATGCTCACGGCGACGCCGGCATTCGGGCCTGTATCCGGGCTGGCGTGGACTGCATTGAGCACGGGTCGCTGGCCACCGAGGACACGCTCGAGCAGATGGTCGAACACAAAACTTTTCTCGTCGGCACGACCGCACTGGCCGATCACATGGCGGTGGACCGTATCCATCCGATCCTGCAGAAGAAGGCGGCGGAAATCTTTCCCCAGGCGCGCCGCATGTTCGGCCGGGCACTCGAGCTCGGGGTAAAGATCGCCTGCGGCTCCGACGCGCCGGCCATCCCCCACGGCAGCCAGGCCGAGGAGCTCATCTCCATGTGCGACCGGGGCATGACGCCGATGCAGGCGCTGCAAGCGGCCACCATGACCAGCGCCGAGCTGATCGAGCACGAGCACGATCTCGGCCGCTTGGCCCCTGGATACCTGGCCGATGTCGTGGCCGTCCCCGGCGATCCCTCCGAGGACATCAAGGTGACCAAGGAGGTCTCGTTCGTCATGAAGGACGGCCGGATCCACAAGGGCGGTTGAGCGCCGTGCCGGACAACGACGACCTCAATGCGGCGCAGGCTCTGCGGCGCGCCATGCTCGGCGACGCCTACGTCGACTCGCAGGCGGCCGATCCCAACCCCACCATGGGCGAGTTCAGCGACCACATCACGTCCATGGCTTGGGGAGTGTGGGCCCGTGGCGACGCCCTCAGCACGCGCGATCGAAGCCTTCTCGTCCTGGCCATGACGGCCGCGCTCGGGCGCATGGAGGAGTTTCGGCTCCACGCCAGCATCAAGGACCGAACTGGCGTGACCGACGAGGAACTCGACGAGCTGCTCTTTCAGATCGCGGCCTACTGCGGAGCTCCGGCGGGGAACGCGGCCAAGCGGGCGCTCCTGGCCGTGCGGGCCGAGCAACAAGGCACCTGACGGTGACCGTGGTCGGCTTCGTCGGGCTGGGCAACATGGGCAGCGTCCTGGCGGGCAACCTGGTGGCGTCCGGTCACGATGTACTCACCCACGATGTCGCCGGCCCCGAACGCAATCCCGACGGCGCCACGTTCGTCAGCTCGCTCGACGACGTCGCTCGGCGCGCCGACGTCGTCGTGCTCAGCCTGCCCGACGGCGCGGTGTCCGGCCAGGTGGCGCGGGCGCTCGCCGCTGCTCCCGATGGACGCACCACGCATGTCGTCGACACCTCGACCATCGGAGTGGCCGCCGCCCGGGCTATCGACGGGCTCCTCGCGGCGGCCTCCATCGGTTATGTCGACGCCCCGGTTTCGGGTGGCGTGGCCGGGGCCCGGGCCCGCACGCTGTCGGTCATGTACGCCGGCGGAGAGTCCGCTTGCGAGGCGGTGGAGCCAGTGCTGACCGGGCTGAGCGACCGCCGGCGCCGGGTGGGGGAGCGACCGGGCATGGCGCAGGCGCTCAAGCTGGCCAACAACTTCCTCTCTGCTACCGCCCTGGCCGCCACCAGCGAGGCCGTGGCCTTCGGCCTGTCGGTCGGTCTGGACATGGCGACCATGATCGAAGTGCTCGACGCGTCCAGCGGGCAGAGCGCGGCGACCAGAGAAAAGTTCCCCACCCAGGTGCTGACAGGTCGTTATGCGGCCGGGTTCACTAACTCACTGATGAACAAGGACCTCCGTCTCTTCCTGGGCGAGGTCGAGGCTCAAGGGGCGCCGTCGGCTTTGGGCCCGACCACGGCCGCGTTGTGGAAGCGTTTCGCCGACGCGGAGCCTGGCGCTGACTTCACGCGGATCTTTCCCTTCGTGGCCGGGCGCGACTGATCGTCGCGGAGGGACACGCTTGGGCCCCACCACGCGTGCAGTGGTCACGGGGGTCTCGGACCCCTCCCGTTATGCGTAATCCTGGTCGCATCAGTACTCCCAACAGGGAAAAGGCTATGATAGCGATAACATAGCGGTGGGCCTAAGATGGCGATCCGTGGAGCGCATCGCATTCAACGACGGCTGGATCGTGGACCAGAAGACGAACCGTTTTGCAGAGCGCATGGGAATTGCGCCTGAGCCTGTGGCGGTGACGCTTCCGCACGACGCCATGATCGGCGGAAAGCGCTCACCAACTGCCAGTCCCGCATCGGCGTACTTTGACGGTGGAGTCTGGCGGTACCGGCGGACGTTCGAGGTTTCGTCGGAAGACGTCGCCACGTGCATCAGTTTGGAGTTCGAAGGCGTCTACCGCGACGCCCGCGTGTTCGTCAACGACGCGTTTGTAGCCCACCGTCCGTATGGCTATTCGGACTTCCTAGTGCCGATCGAGCACGTGCTGCGGTTCGGGGAGTCCAACGAGATCAGAGTCGAGGCGCGTGTCTACGAGGACAGTCGATGGTATCCCGGCGCCGGTATCCACCGCAACGTTTGGTTGCTCAGGGCTGGGCAGATCCATCTGGAACCTCGCGGTCTGCAGGTGACGACGCCCGAGCTCGACGATGACATTGCTGTGGTCTCCGTCGCCAGCGGCGTCTCCAATCACTCGTCCTCCGACTCCACCGCAGTGGTGGCGGTCGAGCTGCTCGATGTAGATGGCAATGTGGTCAGCCGGACCAGCGCACCAGCCAGCACGGTGCCGGGCGAGACGGCGGTCATTCGCCACCGCCTCGTTGTGGCTCGCCCGCGACGTTGGGGGCCCGACGACCCTTACCTGTACTCATGTCGGGTCACACTGGAGGACGAGAACGAAGTCCTAGATGTGGAAGTGACCACGTTCGGTATACGGGCCCTATCTCTCGACCCGGTACGGGGCTTGCGCATCAACGGCGAACCGATCCTGCTCCGAGGCGCGTGTGTGCACCACGACAATGGTCCGCTGGGAGCATGCACCATCGACCGAGCCGAGGAACGGCGGGTCGAGATCCTCAAGGCGGCGGGGTTCAACGCCATCAGGAGCGCACACAACCCACTGAGCAGGGCCATGCTGCACGCGTGCGATCAACTCGGCGTTCTCGTGCTCGATGAGGCTTTCGACATGTGGGCGGAGCCGAAGAGCGAGTACGACTACGCGCTGCGCTTTCCCGATTGGTGGGAAGCCGACATTGAAGCCATGGTGCGCAAGGACCTGAACCATCCGAGCGTGATCATGTACAGCATCGGGAACGAGGTGCCCGAGGCAGGTCGCCCCTATGGCGCCCGGCTCGGACGCGCTCTGGCCGAAAAGGTCCGCTCGCTCGACGGAACCCGGTTCGTGACCGAGGCCATCAGTGGCCTGCTCATCGGCGGACCGGAACTGATCGGCGAGCTTCGGAAGAGTATTGACGAGGGGATGGCACGCCAGGCGGCGGAAACGGGAGATGAAGCAGGGGTCAACACCGCCATGACCAATCTGGCGGACTGGATGTCCAATCTGATGACGTCGCCCGTCGTCGACGCCTTGTCCGCCGAGACGCTGTCGTATCTCGACGTGGCGGGGTACAACTACATGGAATCGCGGTTCGAGATCGACGGTGAACTCCACCCGAACCGGACCATCGTGGCCACCGAGACGCATCCCGCCGCCATCGACACCGGTTGGGCTGGCGTCGTCGACAATCCGCACGTCATCGGCGATTTCGTCTGGACCGGATGGGATTACCTGGGCGAAGCCGGAATCGGCCGGACGAACTACATCACGCCCGGACAGCCCGGTGACCACTCCGCCTTCCAGGGTGCGTTCCCCTGGCTGACCGCGTGGTGCGGCGACATCGACATCACGGGACACCGCCGGCCCCAGTCGTACTTTCGGGAGATCATCTTCGGGCTGCGGACGGACCCTTACATCGCCGTGGGCCGACCTCAGCATCATGGCCAGGCGTTTTCCACGACTCCCTGGTCATGGAGTGACGTCATCTCCAGCTGGAGCTGGGAGGGTCATGAGGGTGGGCCCGTCAGCGTGGAGGTCTACGCCGATGCGGACGAGGTCGAATTGTTGGTGAACGGCAAGTCCGTCGGCACACAGCCTGCAGGAAAGGCCGGCCGCTATCGGGCCGTTTTCGAGACCGCCTACGAGCCCGGTCGTATCGAGGCTGTGGCGCGGCGCGCTGGCACCGAGTGCGGCCGAACCGAGCTTCAGTCCGCCTCTGGGCCCGCCCAACTCGAGGCCGTCGTCGATCGCGCCGAGATCACCGCCGGCTCTCACGACCTGGCCTACGTGGCACTGACCCTGGTCGACTCCGACGGACAGCCCTTTGGAACGGGAGCCATCCCGGTCGAGGTCGCCGTCGACGGCCCGGGAGTACTTCAAGCGTTGGGATCGGCCA
>DATNLP010000050.1:0-2070 GCA_035602795.1 Acidimicrobiales bacterium
AACCCGGTGACGCCGGTAGTCATCCCCGCGATGATGGCCAACATGGAGGAGGTCGAGGTCGTCGTCGCCCATCACGAGCGCGCGACCCTGCGCGTCGGCGACGTGTTCCTGAAGATCGACGCTGATCAGACGCGCACCGACGTCGAGGTCGAGGCGATGGCCATGGCGCCGGTCCCGACTCCGGAGGTCCTGTGGCGCAAGCCGCCCGTGCTCGCGCTCGCCGCCCTCCCCGGGACGGCACTCGGCCGCCTCGGCGAGCCATCGGCCGCGTCGCCGGCTACGGCACCGGCGTCGACCTCGACGTGATCCGCGCGTGGTGGTCGCTGCGAAGCCTGCGGGCGGTCCGCTGGCTGGTCGAGCACGGCTTCGACCCATCCTCGCCAGGCTGCGAGTTCGACCTGCTGAGATCCCAGTTGTGAGGCTGCACGATCTCCCACCGGCGGTCGCTGCTTTGGGCGGCCTGTGGATGCGGCTCGATGACGTCGGTATGAGCTTTTTACAACTTTTAAAGGCCTGTTCACGTTGACGAGATGCAGTGCGGGCTTTACAGTCTGTAACTAATAGGAAACTTTCCTATTAGTCCACCTTTGGGGCGGGGTAAGGAGGCCATGATGTGACTGGCTTGTTACTGCAGGTTCCACGCGTTCTCGTGCGCGCCGCACGGCGGTGGCGTCCCGCCAGACGGCTGGTAGTCGCCACGATGGTCGTCGGCCCGGTCTTCGCCCTGGTGGCCGTCGCGCTGCCCTCGGCTCCTTCCGCGCTCGCGGCACCCACCGCGTCCCCGCAGACAGTGCCGCCACCGCCGTCTGGCTGGACGACGGTATTCAGCGACGACTTCAACGGCGCCGCGGGCTCCGGCGTTGACTCGCAGTGGATGTACGACACCGGACCCGGCTCCAGCTTCGGCACCGGTGAAATCGAGACCATGACGAACTCGACGAGCAACGTCCATCTCGACGGCAACGGCGATCTGGACATCACCGCCCTGGGCAGCGGGACCTCGTGGACATCCGGCCGCATCCAGACGACATCCGCCAACGTCGGTGCGCCCGCCGGCGGCGAGTTGGAAGTGACCGCGTCGATCGAGCAGCCGAACCCGGCCAGCGGGCTCGGCTACTGGCCGGCCTTCTGGATGCTCGGCCCCGGCCAGTGGCCGGAAAATGGCGAGATTGACATCCTGGAAGACGTCAATGCCCTGTCCGAGCATTCGAGCACCATCCACTGCGGCACCGACCCAGGAGGCCCGTGCAACGAGCCTGACGGCATCGGCAGCGGGCTGCTGTCCTGCTCGGGCTGCCAGACCGGCTACAACACGTACACGATGATCCTCAACCGGACGAACACTTCTGATGAATCGATCACGTTCTACCTGAATGGCACCCAGACATTTAGCGTGAGCGAGAGCCAAGTTGGCACCTCGACCTGGCAGGCCGCGTACGACCACAACATGTCGATCATCTTCGACCTGGCCATGGGCGGCGGGTACCCGGACGGCGTCTGCGGCTGCACGTCCCCGACCAGTTCGACGAGTTCTGGCGGCACGATGAGCGTGGCTTACGTCGCCGCTTATGAGACAAGTGGTGCCAGCTCCACCTCGACGGGCCCGATCACGGGGTACGAAGGACTGTGCCTTGACGACCGCGGCGCGATCACCACGGACTACAACCCGATCCAGGTCTACACCTGCAACGGCACCAACGCCCAGCAGTGGACGGTGGAATCCAACAACACGCTGGAGGTGCTGGGCAAGTGCCTGGACGTCGACGGCGCAGGCACCGCCAACGGCACCACCGTCGACCTGTATGACTGCAACGGCACCGGCGCCCAGGTCTGGGAACCCCAATCCAACGGCGAACTGATCAACCCCAACTCCGGCAAGTGCCTCGACGACACCGGATACGGCGGCTCCGGCACCCAGGTCCAGATCTGGGCCTGCGCCGACACCTCCAACCAGCAGTGGACCCTGCCCGGCGGGGCGCCGCCTACCGGCAACGCGCCGAACCTCGGCCCGAATGTCTACGTGTTCAGCCCCTCGATGTCGACCACCACGATCCAGGACGACATCAACCA
>DATNLP010000197.1:0-7510 GCA_035602795.1 Acidimicrobiales bacterium
GAGCCGTTCCAGGTCGAGCCGTTCCAGGTCGAGCCGTTCCACGTCGAGCCGTCCCAGGCCGACCCGTTCCACGTCGACCCGTTCCAGGTCGAGCCGTTCCAGGTCGACCCGTTCCACGTCGACCCGTTCCACGTCGAGCCGTTCCAGGTCGAACCGGTCCAGTTCGCCGGGTTCCACGTGGACGACAGCCCGGACAGGCCGAGGAACACGTCGGAGCCGAGCGCCGTCGCCTGCGTCAGCGGGGACTGGTTGAGCGTCATCGGTGTCGAGGCGTCGGCCGCGGCGACGTCGAGGATGCCGTGCCCGTCGACGAACGGGTTGCCCACCGGGCCCGGCACCGTCGTCCCGAGCAGCGTGCCCTTGACGGTGTCGGGCGAGTCGGACGGGTGGTCCGAGAGGAGCAGGGCCGCCGCCCCGGCGGTGATGGCGGAGCTGAAGGACGTGCCCGAGCCGACGAAGTTGGCGCTGCCGATGCGGGCCGACGGGTTCTCGGCGTCGATCGTCGAGCCGGGGTCGCGCAGGCTGACGACCGAGCGCCCGGACGTCACCAGGTCCGGCTTGAACCAGCCGTCGGGGTTGGTCGGGCCGATGCTGCTGAACGTCGTCATGGCGTCGTCGGCCGGGTTGGTCTGGCCCAGGTCGTCGACGGCGCCGGCGGTGATCACCATCGGGTCGTCTCCGGGCGACAGGATGGTGCCGTTGTCCGGGCCGTCGTTGCCGGCCGAGACCGTGACGACGATGCCGGACTCCCAGGCAGCCTCGACCGCGTTGTCGAGCGGGTTCAGCACGGTCGACTCGGACGGCACCGAGCCCAGCGACATGTTGAGGACACGGATGTTGTCCACCGCCTCGTGCGCGATGGTCCAGCCGACCCCCTCGATGATGGTGGCGAGGTCGGTCTGGCCGCTGGCGCCGGCGACCTTGACCGACACCAGGCCGGCGCCGGGGGCCTCACCCGTGTACTGGCCGTCCGACGACGCGCCGTCACCGGCTATGAGGCCGGCCACGAAGGTGCCGTGCCCGTACTGGTCGTCCCAGGGGTTGTTCCCGCCGGACAGGTCCACGCCGTCCACCAGGCGGCCGGCGAAGTCGGGCAGCGGGGTGATGCCGGTGTCGAGCACGGCGACGTTGACGCCCTGGCCGGTGTTGCCCTGGGCCCACAGCTGGGTGGCCCCGCTCTGCGCCGGGAAGACGGCGGCGGGGGCGCGGCCCGAGGAGCCGCCGCTCGAACCCTGGACGTTGACGGTGGCGTCGGGGGTGACCACCAGGCCGGGGATGCTCTCGAGCATGGAGACCTGGGACGAGTCGAGGTCGGTCGCCAGGGCGTTGATGAAGGCGAAGCTCTCGACGACGGGCGCGCCGGCCTGGATCACGTCGTTGACGACGGCGGACAGCGCGTCGCCGGGGGCGGAGACGATGTACTCCGAACTGCTACTCCCGCCGGGCAACCCGGCCTGGGCAGGAGCCGGAATGGCCAGGGCCGCCGCACTCAGGGCGGCGGCTCCGGTCAGGGCTGCAGTCCCCCACCGAAGTCCCCGCCCGGTGTGCGAAACACGGGTTCCCCGACCCAAAATCGTCATCTACCGCTCCCTTCCCGGGGAACGAAGGTAACACCAACAATGTTTTGGATCAACGCCTGTTTCCCGTTCCCATGGTCGTTGGGTGCTAAGTCCGCGGTAGGTACTCTGTTCGGACCACTCTGAGCTGGTGAATCAATCCAATGTGGCGGTCGGGTTGCAGGTTGTTGGAAAGGACCGCCGGCGGTGCGTCGGACCCAAGAATCTTAGGTCCCGGACGAACAACACGCACGCAAGAGACGCCCAATTTCCGGAGCTGGTGTTTGACCCGTCCTCCCACGGCCGCGGCAGCCGATGAGGCGGCGTCACGCGCCGTCGGCCCAACCTGGATTGCGCACTGGGCCAGGGATTTCGGCCGGTCGGCCGAACGCACGGGCAAGGGCGCACCGGGCCCGGCCATGCTCGGGCTGGACGCCCGGCGGGAGGGGCGGCGCCTTCGCCTCGAGCATCGAGACCGGCCCAGCGTCAGCGGCCGGTCTCCGAGGACTCGTGGCTACTCTGCGCGCGGTACTCGCGCCACCGGTAGAGAAGGCCGGCCACGACGGCGATCACGAACAGCGCCGCCAACACGTAGCCCACGTTGCTGAACGCCTTGAGCACGTGCGCGTAGCTGCTGCCGAGGCTGTAGCCGAGCGAGGCCAGGGCGGCCACCCAGATGGCGGCCCCGATGAAGGTGAAGAGCATGAACTTGCCCAGGACCATCTCCCCCAGGCCGCAGGCGAAGGAGACGAACGAACGGAGGAGCGGGATGAAGCGCCCGAACAGGGCGACCGGCTCGCCGCGCCGGGCGAACCAGGCCTCGGCCCGGTCGAGGTCCTTGTGGGTGAGGAGCACGTACTTGCCCACCTTGTCCACCAGGGGCCGGCCGCCGTACTTGCCGATGGAGTAGCCAGCCAACGCGCCGACGAGCTCGCCGGCCAGAGCCACGACGATGACCGCGGCCAGACTCAGCGGGTGGTTGTCGACCTGCCCGCTGGCGAGGACGCCGCCGTAGATGACAGCCACCTCGGCGCCGACGGGGAGGCCCATGGCGGAGATGAAGCTCAGAACGAAGATCCCGGCGTAGCCCCACTGTTGGAGGAAGTGCTCGAAACTGGCCGCCAGCAGGGAGAGATGGCCCCACTCCTGCAGAAGTTGCTCCACGTCGTTCCCTGCTTCTCGTTCGCGGCGACCACCAGGGTCGCCGTCTGAAGGCGGTCATCTTGGGCGAGCAGTCATCCTTTCGCAATTCGTCGGTGACCGGGGCGTGGCCCCTGCGGGAGTAGGGCCAACGGGACCCCGTCCCGGTCCCGGGAGACGGATGCGAAGGTGTCGTAGCCTGAGTGGAGTGTCCGGATGAGGGAGGCGGGGTGCTCTTCATCGAATACGACGTGGATCCCGACGGCGTCATCGAGCTGGTGGCGCTGGTGAACGCGGTCGAGGAGGACGGCCAGGACGAGGACGGCTCGGCCTGGATGGCCTGGCGCTCGTCCGCTGACTTCGACGACGCCGGCCTGGGTTGCGTGGGCGTGACGCCCGACGACCTCGCCCAGATGGAGTCCACCGAGGACCCGGAGAGGCTCCGATCCATCGTCGAGCGGATCATCTTGGCGGATCGTGCCGGGAAACAAGAGGCCCCATCGTGAGAAAGGTGGAACAGTGAGCACGACCCGGTCCCAGCTCTACCGCCTCGCCCGTGACCTCGGGAACGTCGAGGCGGTCGAGCACGGCTACCAACGCGGTGGGCTCTCGGGTGCCGCCGGTGGCGCCGCGCAACGCCAGGCGAGGCGCGTCATCTACCGCGAGGGCAACCGTCAGATCAACCACTTCGTCCGGGCGTTGGGACTGGGGCCGACCCGCCGGCGCTGATTGTTCCGGCGCGCCCCGGAGTGTCATCCGTTGCGAGGCCCTTGGCTCTAGCTCACGAGCTGCTCCGGCATCACCTCGATGCCCATCATCGGTCTCAATTGGTCGGGGCCGGAAACGGCACGACCGGCGCGACGCCGAAGGGGGCGTCGTGCGCCTGGCGGCGCCACTCATCGAGGTCGACGTCCGGCATGGTGGCTTGCCCGGCGTCGGCGGCCTCCTGGAACGCCTCCCCCTTGGCGAAGCCGTAGTACGCAGAGAAGTGAAGCACGATTTCGTCCATCTCCTCCTTCGTGATGTCTCCGGAGTGGAGGGCGGCGGCGACATGTGTCTTCAACGGCGTGGGCGAGTCGTCGATGGCAACGCAGGCGACCGTGATGACGCGGCGCTCTCGTCGGCTCAATCCCGGACGCTGCCAGACGTGCCCGAAGACGAAGTTCAAGATGCCCGCATGACGGTACGGTGACATCGGCCGAGGCGCAGGGAGGAGGTTCACGTCGGCAAACTCCTGCGCACCCCGCTCAATCCTCTTCTCCCAGTCGTTGAACCCGAGGGCGTCGTTCGAGAGCGCCGGCCAGGGTGCCGCCTCCTGGCCCCGCTCGGCCTGCACACGAGCCCACTGCCGGTGGACGACTCCCTCGCAGTGAGCGGCCTTCGGCCAGCCGCAGTACACCGCGAACTGCAAGATGAACTCGAGCATCTCCTCGAGCTCGATGTCGCCGCTGTTGAGTGCGGCGTAGACGTGGTCCTCAATCGGCTGGGGCGAGTCGGCAGCGGCGACGCACGTGAGGGTCACCCAGCGTCGATCACGCCTGCTCAACCCTGGTCGCGACCACACCTCACCGAAGACGAAGTCGCGATTGGCCACCTGCAGCGGTGTCACCGCCGATAGGGGGTCCTGGGTCATGACGTCCCGAAACGTCTGGTCTGCCTGTTCGAGGCTCATTCCTGGATCCTTCCGGCGAGGAGTCGTATGGCTGAAATATAAGTCACTTGACTCTCGGTGTCCAGAGTGCTTCCATGGCTTGGTGTCCCTGGTTCCTCCCTCCACCAAGGAGCAGATCGTCCTGACAGCGGAGCGCCTCTTCGCGGAGCGCGGTCTCGAAGGCGTCTCGTTGCGGCAAATCGGTGCGGCTGCGGGAAATGGCAACCATTCAGTGGTGCAGTACCACTTCGGGTCGAGGGATCAGCTCGTTCGAGCCATTTTCGAGTACCGGCTCACGCACCTCGACGATCGTCGGCGAATTCTGATGGCGCGCCGCCGTCCCGAGGATCTGCGCTCCGCCGTCGAGTGCTATGTCCTGCCGATCCTCGAACAGGGCGAGCAAGAAGGCAGCCACTACCTCAGCTTCGTGGCCATGTTGCAGCAGCACGCCGGCCCGCGGACGTTCGAAGCCATGCCGGAGCCCCTCCAGGCATCGACGCAGGGATTTCGGGACCAGATCAGCGACCTCCTCACGGAGATCCCGGAACCGCTGCGGTCACACCGGATCAGCGAGGCGATCGCCTTCAGTGTCCACGCATCCGCCCGTCGCGAGCGGGCGCAGGCCGCGGGCCTGAGCGTCCTCCCGTTCGCGCTCCACGTCACCGACCTTCTCGACGCCCTGGTTGGGTTCCTCGCTGCGGCCGTGTCGGCGGCGTCCCAGGCGGCCCTGGAGCGCGCCGACCTGCCATCGGTCGGCGAACTCCTGCCCCTCTAGACGACTGGAACCACCCACCATGAGTATCGACCTGAGCAACGCCGTCGCCGTCATCACCGGTGCGGGGAGTGGCGTCGGCCGGGCCACCGCCCACTCCTTCGCCCGCCGAGGGACGCGGGTCGTGGTCACCGACATCGATGCCGACCGCGCCGCCTCGGTCGCGACCGAGCTGGGCGACCATGGCGTCGCGGTGCGCTGCGACGTCACCAGCCTCGAAGACCTGGAAACCACCAGGGACATCGCCCTGGAACGATTCGGTCGCGTCGACGTCGTGATGAACAACGTCGGCGTGCTCGCCGTCGGTCCGGTCGAGGCCATTCCGCTGGAGGCGTGGCAGCGCAGCATCGACATCAACCTCCTCGGTGTGGTGCGCAGCAATCTTGTCTTCCTACCCATCTTGTTGGCACAGGGAGCAGGGCACGTGGTCAACACCGCGTCGACCGCGGGGTTGCTCCCGTACGGGTTCGATCGCCTGCCCTACACCGCCACGAAACATGCAATCGTCGGGCTGACCGAGTCGCTTGCGTTGTACCTGCAGCCGCGCGGCATCGGCGTGTCCTGCCTCTGCCCGGCCGGCGTGAAAACCAACATCGTGGAGCAGATCACGTTCTACGGCGACGCGGCACCCCCGCGCGGGCCGGCCTTCCCCGTGGTGGAACCCGAGTCCGTCGGCGAGCTCGTGGCGGATGGCGTCACGGAAGGCCGGTTCCTGATCCTCACCGCCCCCGAAGCGGCAGACGAGCTCCGGGAGCTCGGTGCCGATGTGGACGAATACCTCGCACGTCTGACGAATGAGGTGGCGTGACCAAGGTAGGATTTATCGGATTGGGCAGCCAAGGTGGGCCCATGGCGCAGCAGATCGTCGGCGGCGGATTCCCGCTCACCCTGTGGGCGCGCCGCCCCGAGACCCTCGAGCCGTACGAAGATACCGACGCATCGGTGGCCTCGACACCGGCCGAGCTGGGTGCAGCCAGTGACGTCGTTGGCGTCTGCGTGACCGGTGATGCCGACGTCGAGGACGTGCTGTGGCGCGCCGACGGCGTGCTCCAGGGAATGAGCGCCGGCGGCGTCGTGGTCCTTCATTCGACCATCCATCCGGACACCTGTGTACGCGTGGCGGAGCAGGCAGCCCGGCGCGGCATCGGAGTCATCGACGCGCCCGTCAGCGGCGGTGGTGGCGCAGCACTACGGCGAAAGTTGCTCGTGATGGTGGGCGGCGAACCCGAGCACCTCGCGCTCTGTCGGCCGGTCTTCGACACCTTTGCGGATCCGGTGATCCATCTGGGCCCCCTCGGGGCGGGTCAGAAGGCGAAGCTCGTCAACAATCTGATCTTCACGGCGCTGGTCACCGTCGGCCTCGAAACCTTCGCCTTCGCCGACGAGCTGGGCATGGACCGAAACGCCCTGGCGCAGGTGCTGTCCCACGGCAGCGGCGGCAGCCAAGCGGCCGCCATCCTCGCCAGGTCCGGATTCGACACCACGGGGTTACGGCAAGCGGTGAAGAACCTCGACAAGGACGTGCGCATCGTGCTCGACGTCGCCCGAGGCATGCAGGCGTCCGAGCCCGCGCATATCGTCGAGCTCGCCACGGGCACATTGGCGACTCTGGGAGGCGACGGAGCCGTGCCCGCCTCTTGAACGTGAGGTGTGGGTGTCCTTCTCCATCGCCGGCTTCAGTCGCGGGCGGCGTCGGGTCTCCTCGTGTCCATCCCCTCCGCTGAGTTCGCTCCCCTATCCGACCGAATTCTTCGACGATCGAAGACGCTGGGAGGACGGGTTCGTCAACTGCCCGCCGCGCCGGCGATCGGTGCGGCCAGTCGGAGCCCGGTGAGGGATCCCAAATAGGTGGCGTCTCCATAGGCGTAGAGCGACCCGTCCTGGCCGACGACCCAGTACCCGCCGCCATCAGGAGTGGCGATGATCCTCTCGATGGGCACACGACTCACGATGCCTTGTCCGGGGACGGAGCCGTCGAAGCTGGCGTCGCCGAAGGAGAACACCCCTCCGTCGGAAGCCACCAGCCAGTACCCGCCGCCGTCGGGTGTGGCCGCCATGCCCGCGATCGGCTTGTTCAGGGCCATGGCGCCGGTCGATCCCTGGAATTGGGCGTCGCCGAAGGAGAAAATCCCTCCGTCGGAAGCCACCAGCCAGTAGCCGCCGCCGTCGGGTGTGGCCGCCACGCCCACGATCGGCTTGTTCAGGGCCATGCCCCCGGTCGATCCGTAAAACTGGGCGTCGCCGAAGGAGAACACCCCCCCGTCAGAGGCGACCAGCCAGTAACCGCCGCCGTCGGGTGTGGCTGCGATTCCGACGATCGGCTTGTTGAGGGCCATGCCCCCGGTCGATCCGTGGAACGAGGCATCACCGAAGGAGAACACCCCCCCGTCG
>DATNLP010000095.1:0-4270 GCA_035602795.1 Acidimicrobiales bacterium
CCACGCCCGTTCCGCTCATCGCCACGGAAACGGGCGGCCGCAGTGTGGTCACCACCGGGTCCTTGGCGTCGATCGCCCGCTCAATGACGTCCGTGATCTCCGACCCCACCAGCTCGTCGTGCTCGAGCAGCGCGTCGCGCAGCGCCTCGACCACCTGCGGGTGGGCTTCCACAATCGCCTTGGCGGCGTCGCACGAGCCCATGAGCAACGCGTCGAGCTCGGCCCGGGCGGCCTTGTCGCCCAGCACTTTGTCGACCAGGTTGCCCGCCAGGTAACCGTTGCCGGCCGCCGCCACCGAAATGAGCGAGTTACCCATGCCGCAGGCGCCGATCATCTGCGCGCCGATGGCCGTGGCCGCCGCCAGGTCAGAGGCCGGTCCGGTCGACACCTCGTCGAACCAGTGCTCCTCGGCCACCATGCCGCCCATGGCGATCTGCAGCAGCGCGTTCATCTCCTCGCTGCTCTTGGTGAAGCGCTCCTCGGTGTCGGAGTGCTGCAGCAGGCCGAGCGAGTCGCGGCGCTTGACGATCGAGAGCACGTCGAGCTGGCGGGTCTGGCCCACGAAGTACGCCACGGTGGCGTGGCCGGCCTCGTGGGTGGCCACCCGGTCGCGCTCGTCGGGCGTGTAGATGGTCTCGTCGGTCACGCCGAGCTCGACCAGCATCTTGGCCTCGGCCACATCGGCCATGGTCATGGCCGAGCGGCCGTGCGTCAGCGCAATGACCAGCGCCTCGTCCATCAGACGCTCCAGGGCGGCCGGTGAGTAGCCGAAGGTCATGCCGGCCACCACGTCGATGGCGCCTTTCCCGTCCAGGTCGGCCCCGTGCGCCTTCTTGCCCAGGTAGTAGGCGACGATGTCGCCACGGGCCCGGCGGCCCGGCAGCCCGAAGTAAATGGTGCGGTCGAAGCGGCCCGGGCGGATCAGCGCCGGGTCGAGGTCGTCCTTGCGGTTGGTCGCACCCACCACCAGCACGTTGGCCGGCACGACCGCCGGCTTCTTCAGCTTGGTCCCGTCGGGCAGGTAGCGGTTGACCAGGTCGATCCACGACGAGGTGATGCGCTGCCCGCGGCTCGGCTGGTCGAAGGACTGCAGCTGCACCAGCAACTCGTTGACCACCCCGCTCACGCCCTCGGTGCCGCCGCCGCTCCCCATGCCGCGGCGGGTGGCGCCAATGGCGTCGATCTCCTCTATGAACCCGATGGCTCCGCCCTCACGTTGCGCGTGCTTGCGCAGCTGCTTGAAGAAGGAGCGGATCTTGCGGTTGGTCTGCCCGTAGTACATCGACTGGAAGGCCGAGGCCGAGACGAAGAGGAAGGGGACGTTGGCCTCCTTGGCCATGGCCTTGGCCACGAAGGTCTTGCCCGTGCCCGGAGGACCCTCGAACAGGACGCCGCGCCGGGACGTGCCGCCCATGGTGTCGCGGAAGGTCTGGTGGGCCAGGAACAGGTTGATGGAGCGCACGACCTCGGCCTTGATCCCGTCGATCCCGACCAGGTCCTCCAGCCCGACCTCCGTCTCGCCCGGGCGGATCAAGGTGTGCGGTGAGCGCCCCGCCCCCAGCAGCGGCAGGAGCATGACGATTCCCAGCATGACAACAATGATGAGGATCGGGGACTCGGCCACGAGCGCGTGCGGCAACGAGATGGAGGGGAAGATGCTGTGGCCGGTCATCGACCGGACGAAGATCCAGCCGAGGACGAGCGCCACGACGGCCACGAGACGGCGGAGCCGGATGTGCCGGCGGTGCTCACGGGCGCGGGCCACGTCGGCGCTGCCCAGAATGGCGTCGCCCACGATCCCGGTCATGGTGGTGCTGGCGGGTTGGAAACGCGCCGGGCTAGGGACCGTGCTGGCGGGCCGACTCATATGAGCAGTCTCCGTTCATTCCCCCGGTGGACCTTGTCACCTGAAGAATCGCGCGCGTGACTCGACCTTGCGAAGTGACCAAAGTCACATGGGGAGTTGAATTGTTCGGGTGTTGAGGAACCGCCCGCTCAGATAAGGGGGTCAGGCGGCGTGGCGCACCCACTGGGGCAGGTGGACGTCCGTGCCGTCAGGGCGGGCCCGGGGCGTGAAGACCACCCGGACCGGCTGGCCGATCTCGATCGTCGAGGGGTCGACGCTGTTGATGTCGGCCCCTGACGCGGTCACCAGATTGCCGACCATGCGCAGGCTCGGCTTCTCGGCCAAGGTCACCGTGATGACCGGGAATGGCGCGTAGGGGGCGTAGGCGGGCAGCACGGGAGGATGCACCACCACGAAGGACCAGATCGTCCCGTTCCCCGAGAGGGCCTGCCAGCCCCGCTCGGTCGACTGGCACTCCGGGCACATCACCCGGGGCGGGAAGCGCACTGCGCCGCACGCCAGACAGAGCTGCACCCGGAGCTCGCCGGCTGCCGCGCCTGCCCAGAACCCGTCCGACTCCTCGTCGCCCAGGGGGAGCAGCAGTCCTTCGAGGGGAGCCGCCTCGGTGGTCATCCGCCCAGTCTGCCCTGCCTCCGGTCTCCCCGGGGGCGGGTGCCGAGCTGCCCCTTTTGGCGGCCCGACTCGAGTGGGGATTGAATGTGACGCGCCGTCAGATCCGCTGACGCCGGCACCACGGGAGCACACATGTCCGAGACCACCCAGCGCGACGAGCACCAGCTCCTCATCGGGGGCAAGTGGGTCGACGCGTCCGACGGGACCTACGAGATCGTCAACCCGGCCACCGAGGAGATCGTCGGGCTCGCCCCCAACGCCAGCGCGGGTGACGCCCTGGCTGCGGGGGCGGCGGCCAGGGAGGCCCAGCCCGGCTGGGCGGCCTGGTCCCAGGACGACCGCAGCGCGCTCATGCGGGAGGCCGCGGCGGCCATCCGGGCCAAGTCGGCTGAGCTGCTCCCGCTGGTGATCGCCGAGACGGGCGCCACCGCCACGGTCGGCTCGCGCATGCAGGTGCCGGTGGCAGCCGACCGCTTCGAGCGCTACGCCCGCGACCCGCGTCAGGTCCTGCAGACGGCGCTGCTCCCCCAGCCGGCCCAGGCCACGCCCCTGGCGCCGGGCGGGATCATCGGCGGCATGGTCAACCGCCAGCCCGTCGGCGTGGTGGCCTGCATCACCTCGTACAACTTCCCCATGGTCAACATGGCCGGCAAGGTGGCGCCGGCGCTGGCCTCCGGCAACACGGTGGTGGTCAAGCCGGCGCCGCAGGACCCCCTGGCCATTGTGGAGCTGGTGCGCATCCTCAACGACGTCGGCTTCCCGCCGGGCGTGGTCAACCTGGTCAACGGCAACGGTCCGGCCTCTTCCGCCGCGCTGGTCGACGCCGACGAGGTGGACTGCGTCAGCTTCACCGGCTCGACCCAGGTCGGGGTGACCATCGCCGAGAAGGCGGCCCGCACCATGAAGCGCACGCTGCTCGAGCTGGGCGGCAAGGGTGCCTGCGTGGTGTTCGAGGACGCGGACATCAAGGGCGCGGTGGGGTGCATCGGCTCGACCTGGTCGTTCCACTCGGGCCAGATCTGCACCGCCCCGACCCGCGCCGTCGTCCACCGCAGCGTGTTCGACCAGGTGCGTGCGGGCCTGGTGCAGATGGCCGGCTTCCTCAAGGTGGGCGACCCCACCGACAAGGCCACGGTGATCGGCCCGGTGATCTCGGCCGCCCAGCGCGGGCGCATCGAGGCGCACATCGAGTCGGCCCAGGAGGACGGCGGTGACATCGTCATCGGCGGCACGCGTCCGGCCGACCTGCCCAGGGGTTTCTACGTGGCCCCCACCCTCATCACGGGCGACAACGGCATACGGGTGGCCCGCGAGGAGATCTTCGGGCCGGTCGTCACCATGATCCCCTTCGACGACGAGGAGGAGGGCATCGCCATCGCCAACGACTCGGACTTCGGGCTCTACGACTACGTCTTCTCGCAGGACGGCGCCCGGGCCCTGCGGGTGGCCAAGCGCCTGCAGGCGGGCCACGTCGGCGTCAACACGGCTCAGCGCAACCACGACGCGCCCTTCGGCGGCTTCAAGATGTCGGGCATCGGGCGCGACGGCGGCGATTACGGCCTGCTGGCCTACACCGAGCCGCAGGCGATCATCTGGAGCTCATAGGCCGGACGATCAGGGCGCGGCGTCGACCCGGTGCCAGCCGCCGGCCGCCAGGTTGCCGCCGTCCACGTGCACGGTGGTGCCGGTGATGAAGCGGGCCAGGTCACTGGCCAGGAAGAGGATGGCGCCGGCCCCGTCCCGCGCCGTGCCCCAGTGGCCGAGCGGCGGGTTGGGCGCCGTGCGGTACGG
>DATNLP010000207.1:0-17759 GCA_035602795.1 Acidimicrobiales bacterium
CCGCTGACGGACCTCGCCGGTCCGCCCGAGAAGACCCCGAGGAGGCGGGGTTAACCTGTCAACCGGAGCACGGACTCAACGCGAATTTCGGTGAGCGAAAACCGCGAATTTCGATGAGCGGCGACACGAGTCCGACGAGGACCTCCTTGACCACGCTGCGTAAGGCTTTCTGCCGGTGTTCGACGGTAGTGGTGTCGGCTTGATCATCTATGCGGGCGAGGGAGCTCTGAAGATCTTCGGCGAGTTTGAGGTAGGAGTCTCGGTCGAGCAGCTGGGAGCCAAGAAAGTCGACGGAGGCCCGCTGGCTGGCTCGTTTGGCCCGCAGATCGGGTGTGGGGTGGCGAAGCTCGTCGAGGGTGAAGAGCGCCTCTTGGTAGGCATTGACGAGCCGCTCGATGCCTCTGGTGGCACGGACCATTCACCTTCGAGGCGGGCTCGCTCGGAGGTGGCCAGGTTAGTGGCGCGCAGTTCGCTGAGGCGCCGGTCGAGTTCGGTTTGGACCGGGGCAGTGACGGCCAGCAGGGCGGTTACTTAGTCCGAGACGAGCTGTGAGGTAGTCGGCATGCACCGGCAGGTTGGTGCAGATGCATCCCCGTGCTGGTAGCGGTAGTCGTCTGAGCCCGACGGCCGTCCCGAAGCTCAGGGCCCCGAGTCTGAGACCAGCCGGCAGTCGGCGCGTCACCGGCCAGTCATGCCAAACCGTCCGCGCCCGAACCTGCCAAAGCATTGCCATCCAAAGCTGCCGGCAACTACAAGCCGATCTCTATCGCGAAGTCAGCGACAATAAAGCTTGACAGAGGAGCATGCGACAAAGCTTGACAGAGGAGCATGCGACGCGCCCCATCCGCCCAATAAAGGATGCCCAGCCAGTACGAGCGTGTCGAGAGCGACCTCCAGCTACTCTTGAAAGTGGAGCCGGAGGCCGGGACGGGGCCAGCGGCAGGAGACGAGTCGCCCTGTTAGGGACAACGTTATGAAAGCAGTGCGGAGGTCGTCGCCACCGAAGCAGATGTTTGTGACTGCTCCGTCGGCCAGTTGCTCGGGAAGCGTGAACTTTTCCACCGCAGATCCATCTCCGCTGACGGCTGTGATGCCGCTGTCGACGAGGGTTCCGACGCAAACTGTGCCACCCTGCTCGACGGCGAGAGAATCGAGTTCTTGGGCTCCGGGTAGTCCGAGGAGCAACGCCTCATGGTCTACCGATCCATTCTGGATGAGGGCTTGAATGTTGCATCCTGCGGAGGGAACGACATGGCCCGGTCCGTCAAGGAGGCGACGCATGACCTGGCGAGTGAAGGTCTGGGCCCAGTACAGGACCGTGCCGTCCGGTGACAGGCCTATCCCGTTCGGTGCGGGAACCTGGTCAATGGCTAGATCGATCGAGGTGCCCTCAGGGGAGGCGTAGAAAATAGCACCGGCGACTATGTCCGTAAACCAGAAGTTCCCCGTATTATCGAAGACCAAATCGTTCGGTGCGCGCAGCGGCTCGCCGGCAGCCTCTGTGTATAAGACATCGACGGAGCCAGTGGCTGGATCGACCCGTTGAATGCACGGCTTGCGCCGTTCGTCACCACGGGGGCCTCCGTTGTTGCAGATGTAGAGGGCTCCGTCAGGTCCTCGGGCTGCCCCGTTTGGCCCACCTCCCACCTCCGCGACGACGGATCTACTGCCGTCTGGGCTACATCGGGAGACGCGACCAGCATTTATCTCCACCACGACCACTGATCCATCGGCCATTGCGACCGGACCCTCTGGAAAATCCAAATTTTCCGCTACCACATCGACGTCTTGTAATTCCACGGCTCTAACTCCAGTCTGGGATCTAGTGACGGTCGATGCCGCAAGATAACACATCGCTCCCGAGACAAGCTCGGGAGCGATGCCCTTTTCGGGGCAGTCGAAGGCGGAGCGTGGTGGTGGGCTTCGCGAGGCTGGGTGTGCAACGAGTTCTCTGCCCGCTATGGCGGTCTTCTGACTGCGAGCTATGACTGTGCCGATCGGATGGTGCTCAACGCCCACTTCTCGATGGCCCACAGCCCGGGCAGTTCCGGACTTGGTAGAGGCGGCATTACTGTGACGGCGACGAGGACCTCTATAAACGCCTCATCTGACCTGATATTTCAGTGAGCCAGGTCCACTCCCTCGGATTGACGCTGAAAGTGCTCCTCTCACTGCGACGATGTAAGTGCCAACGCCATACCTGTCCACAGAACAAGCAGCACCAACCAATGTCCTCGATGTCGAAGAGCAACGGGGTAGGGTTCCCTTGGTCATCTTTCGCCCTTGGCGGCGGGTCGCGCCCATACTGGTCGAAGCCACAGAGGACGACGTGGGTGGCGTGGCGGGCATCCAACTCTTCGAGCTGCAGCAGGCCGGGGGCGACTTCATCCCCGGCGTGTCTTTGCTTCAGCCGCTCCGGTGTTGGTCGCTATCCACGACAAATTTTCCGGCATGTTCCGCAACGACAACCGGGCCGAGGCATTCGCCATCATCCGCAGCTACATCCAAATCGCGGCCCTCAGTCGTCCCACAAACACTGCGTGGAGCGCTCACTCTTGTGAAACGAGCCGGGACGGAGCGTCTGGATCTTTGTGCCAGCCAGAGGCGTGATCTGAAAACCCGCTGCTGAGGGTCGCTTGTTTCGCTCGACCGAGCGCTCATCGGGTTGGAGGGACCGGCCGAGTCTGTCGTGCGTTGAGTGTTGACTGTTGGTTGTTGACCGACTAGTGTACGAGCCGTTGTTGACCGTTGAGATGCCCCCCGTCGGAAGCGACCATCAACTACTCTGCGATCCGTTTCGTTGAACAAGGAGGATAGTTGTGGTAAGTATTCACAGCTTTCGGGTCGGCGCGGCCGCCCTGGCCGTTGGTGCGCTTCTGGCGCTCACGGCCACATCAGCCAGCACTGCCGGCGGGACCACGGCTGCCTCCTCGGCGAGTGCCTCCGCTAGCAAGATGTTAGCGGAGCTGCAGACGCGGCCGGCAAAGATCACCAACACGACGCCCGTCGGTAAAGCGATCCCGAAGGGCAAGAACATCATTTGGATCGTGTGCAATATACCAGCGTGCTCAGCGACGACCCCGCCGCTCCAGGCAATGGCCAAGGCGCTCGACTGGAATCTCCAGGTCATCGTGCAGGACGGCACGGCCGCGGGTGTCGCGGCGGCCTACGCGCAGGCCGTGCGCGAGAAGCCCGACGGCGTAATAGGGGGCGGCGATCCGGAGGCGTTGTTCGCGCCCGAGCTGGCGCAGCTGAAAGCCGAAGGCGTCCCCGTGGTCCAGGAGGCCATCAGTGATCCGCCCGGCAATGGGATAGACGCCGTGATCGAGGGCCCGCCGACCAGTGCTGTTCATGGTCGCCTGTTGGCCCTCGAAGTGGTTGGCAGTTCCCATGGACCAGCAAATGTCCTGTGGGCCACCTCAACCTTCCCGGTCCTCGCTCCGTTGCTCAATGGCTACCCCGCTGGTAGCGGTGGCTTTGCGCCAACGCTTAAAAAGCTGTGTCCGGATTGCAAGTACTCTTCGCTCGTCATCCCGGCGAATTCGCTCGCTACCCAAGCACCTTCCCTCGTCGTCAGCTATCTGCGGGCGCACCCCAGCATCAACTACGTTGTAGGTGCGTTCGGTGACGTAGTCAGTGGATTGCCAGCGGCGCTCGCCGCCGCCGGACTCGCCAACCGTGTCAAGGTGGTGACCTTCAGCCAGAACCCGGAGGTCGACACCTACCTCAAGGATGGACAGATCTCGGCACTGGTCGGCGACGTCCCCTTCGAAGTCGATGCGCAAGCGATGGACACCCTGGCCCGCATCTTCACCGGCGAAAAGTACGAAGCCAATCAAAACGATTTGCCCCAATGGATCATCACGAAGAAGACGGTGCCGAGCACGACCGAGTACTTTCCGCTCGTGGCTGGCTATCTTGCGCAGTACGAGGCGCTTTGGGGGCTCCGTTGAGTCGATGACTGCCGCTGCCGTCGAGATCGAGCGCCTCAGCAAGACGTTTTCGGGGCAACGGGCTCTCGTCGACGTTTCGTTGACGATCTCTGCCGGGGAGGTGCACGGTCTGCTCGGCGAGAACGGCTCGGGAAAATCAACGCTGATCAAGATCCTGTCCGGGTTCCACAGCCCGAACAGCGGCGCGGCGGTTGCGATCTACGGGCAGCAACTGAAGTTTGGCTCGGCGGCTGAGTCGGCCCGCCTCGGCCTGCGGTTCGTTCATCAGAACCTCGGGATCATCAAGCAGATGTCGGCGGTCGAAAACGTGGCCATGACGTCCGGCTTCAACGTTCGACCGGGGTTCCCGATTCGCCTGACCCAGCAAGCGAAGCGGGTGCAGGCCCTGTTCGACCGCTTCGGTGCCGACGTCGATCTCTGGACTCCGCTGGGGAAGTGCCGGGCGATCGACCGCACGATCGTCGCTATCGTGCGGGCACTCGACGGCCTCGAGGAGAACGGGGTGCTCGTACTCGACGAGCCGACCGCTGCGCTGCCCCCCGAGGAGGTAGAGCACCTCTTCGAGACGGTCCGCGAGGTGACCAAGCGCGGGGTCACCACGCTCTACGTCAGCCATCGCCTCGACGAAGTGTTCCAGATCGTCAACCGCGTGTCTGTGCTCCGAGACGGAGTGTTGCAAGGGACGCGTAAGATCGGCGAGCTCGATAAGCGCGAGCTGGTGCGGATGATCGTCGGCTCACTTCCCGCCCGGTTTGACGACCACGCCGCCCAGAGCGAGCCGCGCGACGCCTCAAATCGTGCCGGCGACGGTCCACCCCGGCTGCGCGTGCAAGGCCTCCGCTCGGGCACCGTGAAGCACGCTGACTTGGAGATCGCGAGCGGCGAAATCGTCGGGGTCGCCGGCCTGATCGGGTCCGGCCGTGACGAGCTGGCGCGGGCGCTCATCGCCGCTGTGCCGTCGAGAACCGATGGGTTGTGGCTCGATGGCAAACCGATCACCGGCCGGATGACACCCCGTCGCGCCCGGTCGATGGGGCTTGGGTATGTGCCAGGGAACCGGGGCGAGGGCAGCGCGGTCGCGCTGTTCGACGTTAGGGAGAACATCACCCTGACCAATCTGCGCTCGGTCAGCGACGCTGGGCGGCTCTCCCGGGCGAAGGAGACCCGGCGCGCCATCGACTGGATCCGCGACCTCGACATCCGCCCTCCCGATCCCAATCGGCGCTTCTCGCTGTTGAGCGGCGGCAACCAGCAGAAGACCGTGTTGGCGAAGTGGTTCAACATAGCACCACGGCTTATGTTGGTCGACGACCCGACCGCTGGCGTCGATGTCGGCGCACGCCACGCAATCTACGACCTCATCCGCGCCAAGGCAGGAGAGGGCGTGAGCTTCCTCGTCTGCTCGACCGACAACGAAGACCTCGTGGAACTCTGCCCGCGGGTGCTGGTGATGCGCGACGGCCTGATTGCCGCGGAGCTGCGCGATACGGCGATCACGTACGAGAAGCTCCTGATGGAAGACGATCAATGACCCGGGAGAACGAACTAACTGCAATGCCCAGGGAGACAGAACCTACTGCGATCGAGCCAGAGCCGCGCACGTACCAGCCTCCCCTGAAGCGAGCGAGCACCTCCTGGAAGAGCGCGCTGTCGTTCCGGACGATCGGCGCCATCTACGTGTGGATCGTGATCATCATCTTCTTCTCGATTCTCGATCCCCACCTGTTCCCGACGGTCGCCACGTTGCATCAGGTGCTGGAGGAGGGAGCGATTAGTGGGCTCATCGCCATCAGCCTCGTGATCCCGCTGGCGTCTGGTGAGTTCGACATCTCCGTGGGCTACATCGCAGGGTTCTCCGGTGTGTTGGCGGCATGGTTCCTGGCGAACACGGGGATGTCGCCGTGGCTAGTGATCCCGCTGACGATGCTGTGCACCACGGCGATCGGTGCCGTCAACGGCTTTGTCGTAGTGGTCCTGAAGGTGAACTCGCTGATCGGCACGCTAGGGACCGGAGCGATTATTCTCGCCGCCACCGGCGGGATCGCGAACCAGCAGGTGATGACGACGCGCGTACTGGCGCTCAGCAATGCCGTCGGCAACAGGCAGGTCTGGGGCATCACCTTGCCCGTGTTTGTCATGGTGGGAGCGATGTTGATCGTCGGCTACGTGCTAGAGCAGACGACCACCGGCAGGGCATGGTACGCCGTCGGCTTTGACGCCGCAGTGGCCCGGCTGGCTGGGCTGCGCACGAAGATGCTGCAGTTCTCGGCCTTTTTGATCTCGGGCCTGATCAGCGGTCTCGCCGGCATCATCCTCGCGGCCACGGTCGGCGCGGCCGACCCCACGGCAGGGCCGTCATACCTGTTGCCTTCCTTTGCAGCGGTGTTCCTCGGCGCCACACAGTTCCGGCACGGCCGCTTCAACCCCTGGGGCGCTGTCGTCGCAGTGCTCATGCTCAGTACCGGCGAGGTCGGGCTGTCGCTGGCGGACGCGCCCGAGTGGGCGCCGAACGTGTTCCTGGGCGTCGTGCTCATCACTGCGCTAGCCATCACGAGAGCGGAGCAATCGTGAGCGCGTTCGCGCGCGGCCCCTGTTACGCGGAACGTGCTACCCGTAAGTTTACGGCGCTTCCGGGATTTCAGTGGGTTTGAGGGTAGAGTGCCAGTCCTCCGCCATTGAAGTAGATGGCCGTCTTGAAGTTGTCCCGGTTGCGGTAGCCGCGCGCTGATACCCGGATCGCCTGGATCTTCGAGACGTCGGGCTCTCTTTGACTCCATATGGGCTCTATCCGCTGTGGTATCTGCGCATGCAGAGTCGCCGGGTCGAGGGCCGGGTCGACCTTCGGTTCGAGGAAACGTCAATGGTTTAGCCGAGGGTATCGAGTTCCCAAGAGCACTCGACGTGCGCCATGTGCGAACGAAGCGCACCCAGCAGGATTTCCAAGACCACCGGCAAGCTCGCTGCGGCGCATGCGTCCGCTGCCGGGCACGGTGCGCACGCTACGGACAATCCACGGCCATCCGGGCCGACCGCGGGAGGCACCGTTGTGCACTCGCTGTGCGTTCCCTGACCCTGGTTTCTGGAAGATCTGCTCCCGCTGTAACAGCGGCGGACGCCTAGTGATCGGCGTCTGCACCGCTGCCGCCTACACGGCCAACTCCAAGGGCTCCTGGCCGACACCAACGGGGTGGTCCAACCTTAACTCCAGGTGTCCAACGACGCGCTGGGCCTTGTGGGGCGGCCAGCCACCGTGGTGCACCAGCTCGAGAGTCGCATTATCAGATCCCTGCTTGCCGAGCCGGCCAGCGGGCGGCGTGACTTGTGTCACGGTTCCCTCCACGATCTACCAGCTTCCAAGCCGGTCGAACATCTGCTTGTCGTCATGGTGGCCACCGGAGCCCTTCCCGGCCATGACGAACACCTGTCGCGAATCGAGCGCTAGGTGCCCAAACCGTCAACGAACACAGCGCGCCCGCGGACAAAGAGCTCTGCAGCGCTACGGGCGCAGCTGCTCCGTCGACTCTGACACCGGAATCAAGGCGCAGCCACCACCTACGGCCAGGTTGATGTGATCAGGCACGGGTTCACACGGCGATCGTGCTACTTGATTGGCTGCGTCGCCTGCGGGTTCACCTGGCCACGTCTCACCAAGGCGATCTCGAGGACTGCTCGCGGGCAACGACGTCAGCCACCGGTCCGAAGTTGCCCACTTCGTGCGCTGGGCGATGTGGGAACACCCCAACGACAACCAGCAGTTCGCTGCCACTCGATGGACTGGCCTGTCGAGTCCGCTCGACCACGAAGAGCGCCGGCACCAAGCCAAACGGTTGCTCCACGACGACACGCTTGACACCAACGACTGGGTGGCCGAGCTCTTGGTGGTCAACGTCACGGACACCGCCGTCGAACTCTGTCTCGGGTCAATACCAATCTTGCTGTCGAACCCCTGGAAACCCTCACCGCCTACCCGATCACCTTTCGGCGGGGCCATGCCGTTGTCGGTGGCTGGGGCACCTCACCGTGGCTGTTCCCGGTGGGTAACCCGGCCAGGCCGTCAATGCCAGCAGGCTGAGCCAACGCCTCAGGCTGATCGGGCTCCAGCCCGGCCGGGCCCGATCCACCCCTCTATTCCAACTCGCCACGGAGCACCCCGCTGCCCCTCCTGGCTCGCTTGCTCGGCATCCACATCACAGTAGCGGTCGCTTGCAGCGGGTCTCCACTGGTGATTGGACCCGCTAGGCCGCCGATGTCGTCGGCGAGTCAATCCCCTATTCAACTGGTGGCCCACCCTACGATTAATCCCCATTTTTTTCTCACGGCTTCTCACGCAGCCCGTTGACCGCTGGACAGCGTTTTCTGGGCGGTTTTCGGGTTCCTTTAGGTCGTCCCGGTCCGGCGTCGTCGATTTCGGTGGACTGGCCGGCGTGCCGATCGCTGTACGAAGTCGCCGAAACCCTCTTCGCACCCGCGTGGGGGGGGGAGCTGTCCCAGATCTCTGGGTCGTACCCACGGGAGTCGTCGAGGAGGAGTCCGACCAGGCGGCGGATCTGCTCGACGGTGGCTGTCACCAGGCCGAGTGAGGGCGCGATGCGCAGCACATCGACCAGGGCCGTCCCCGTGAGTCAGGAGCCCAGTCCAGCTGGCAGATCCACTGGTAGTTCCATCCCGCCACGATGGGGCTGCTGGGCCGAGTGTTTCGAGGCAGAATAGTAGTAGGCCAGCTCCGGGCTGTTCTCGGCGTCGCAGCGTTCCCAAGCGGCCCAACCGACAGTTCGAGAGACTTCCGAACTACGGGGAGTGCTACCGCGAGCTGGCGGCTCAGCTGGCCGAGATCGGCCTCGTCTCCTCGGGGGGCATCACCCGCTGCTACACCGTTTGCGGGACACCGGGCTGTCGGTGCCACGCGGACCCCCTCGGCGTCACGGTCTCTACTACCAGTGGACCGCCAAAGTGAACGGCAAGACGGTCACCCGACGGCACAGCGCGTCCCAAGCGAAGTTCTACAATGAGTGCATTGCCAACGACCGCAGGATGCGCCGCCTCATCGATCAATTGATTGCCGTAATAGTCGCGACGGAGCGGCAAGTACACGGAACCTGCCGAAGTCACTCGACTTCGTGTATCGCGCCTTCGGGGCATGCGCGGATGGCGATCATCGCATCCTCTGGAAGCTCCGGAGGAACGTCGGCGACCCGCCCCAGCAAGTTGGGATACCCCTGCTCGTCCGGTGAAAACAGGCGCGGACTCAGCACGTAGCAACGACCGTGCCCTGAGCATCTCTCCGGATCGACGCGAATCCTCACGACGTCGACCACGTGACCGGGACGCTCGAAAGATTGTAGAGACCACCGCGCTCGCTGGCCGGAGGACTACCTTCTTTCAGCTCGTATTCGGGAATGATTCGATGCCATTCCTCCAGAGCGATCGCCATCTCCATGCGAGCGAGATGAGAACCCAGGCATCGATGTGGCCCGGCACCGAACCCCAGGTGCGGAGCATTGCGACGGTCGAGATCTACTGTGACCGGATCGGCGAACACCCTTGGGTCGCGATTCGCAGAACCCAACGACAGCCAAACCATCTGGCCCTTCATCATCGGGACACCATGGAAGCAAAAGTCCTCGGCTACCTTGCGACCTTCACCGGCAACTATGCCGTAGACGCGCAAGATCTCCTCCACCGCCGGACCGGCGAGCGAGAGATCTTGACGAAGCTTTTGCTGATCTGCTCGATGTGTGGCGAAGTGCTCGAACGCGTAGCCGAGTTGGCTCCGAGTGGTGTCGAGCCCAGCGAGCACGAGGGTCGTGCAGATGGTCTGCAGGTCGACGTCGGAAAGCGGCTCGTCGTCAACCCGAGCTTCCAACAGGAACGTAACGAGATCGGTGGTGGGGTCCGCGGGCTCAGCCTTACGGGTAGCGATGAGATCCCTGAAGTGCTCGCGCATGCTGCCGAAGAGGCCGGCTAGGCCTGTCTTGTCCTCCCCGTAGACCCCGGCGAAGAACTTCTCGACGACGGGTCGAAGGAAGTCCGCGTCGCTCGGCGGCATCCCCACCATGTACGTAAATGCCTCGGTCGGATATCGGAGGCAGAACTCGTCCATCTCGCACGATCCGCCTTCGCGGACCTCCATCACCTGCTTCGCACAGGCCGCCCGAACCGCGTTCTCGATTCGCTTCAACGCGATCGGCCCGAAGAATGGGTTCAGGACCCGTCGATACTTCCTGTGCATCGGATCATCGACGTTCGTCGGAATGTTGAACGCAGCCCCAGGATCGAGCACGTCGATGGATTCGCTGTGGAAGTGGTGATGGTCGACTAGCGCCTCGCGCACGTGTTCGTATCGGAGGATCATCCAAAATCCTTGCGGACCGTACGACGACCAGAAGAACGGGCTCTGTTCCCGCAATTGGTCGAGTTCCAGGGCGAACGAATGCGGTACGCGCGGCTTGGTGTAGTCGTAGGCGATCTCCGGCCAGGTGCCAGTAGTCTGTGTTTCCGTCACGTCGTGGGCCTCCTCCATCATAAATTTCTTAACGCAACTTTGACGAATCTGGTACTGCGAGGTGGTTCGCGTAGCTGCTCTGGTGATGGGCCATCGCGGCGATGAGCACGACGCCTTTGAACATGCCTGGCGCCCACGTGGGCAACGTTCGCCAGTTCGCATCGCCGGTACCGAGCAAGAGCACGCGACGCCCTAGTAGGTGAGTGTCCATGCCGGAACTGTGTGGCACCAAGCAACACCGCTGCGAAGGGAGGCAACAGGCAGGCCGAGTCCGCGCTGACTGTGGCGCTGATAGCGATGAAGAAGGCGTGGTGTTCAATCCACAGGCAGTGGTAGCCGACCTGGCGCTGGCCTTCTTCCTACCAGCGGCGCTGCTAGACGCCACGACCGCCTCAAGCGCACTAACGGTCAAAGCAGCTGCCCTGGCGCGGAGCCGACAAGCACCACAAGTCCCCTCCTCGTTCGAGTACACCGGTAAACCAACCTCACCTGAGGGTAGTTGGTCAACCGTCAACTGGCAACAGGGCCGCACCGCACCCGCCTACAAACGGGTCGCCTTCGACCAGGGAGAACGGGTGCTTGGTCCCTTCGATGGAGATCCCGAGGGCGACGACGCACAGATGCTGGGCGAAATTGGCCCATCGAACATGACGGCCACCCCATCTCGAGCTCGGAAAGATCGGCCGCCTTCAACTCGGCGAGCGAGGTCTCGATAGCCGCGGCGAAGCGGCGCGACACCGAGGACTTGGACACCGAGCTGGTATGTGCTGTGACTTTCTCGCCGATGGGTTCGAGGCCGACCCCGTAGCGACGAGTCGGAGCTTGGCCAGCATCCCCGCCATGGCTTCTCGGCCGCGCAGCTCGGTCGACGATCCGTGCTGGTCGGTCGGCGACTAGACCGCGGCGCTCTTGCGGACGCGGAGGCGGCCATAGGCGAACGCGCCCGCGAAGCGAGGATAGTGAAGCGTCGGCAACATGCGCCAGTAAGGCAATGCATCCAGGTCAGTTCGCCCTTGTGCACGCCGGTGCGCACCCAGGCGAGGAATGACAGACCTTCATCTGGAGAGGCCTGCACGGTTGCTCGGGCCGAGCCGGTGCGGGCGAAGGTGACCAAGAGATGACACACAACCTGCCCCACCCGGGCATCGGAGTCGAGTACCACCTTGCCGGATGGGTCATAGAGCAACCCGATCGGCAAGAGCAGGGGGTAACTCACTGCGACGGGCCCTGGAGAGCTGACCAGCGCGCAGGCGGGCCCGAATGAAGTGCAGCTCGAACTCCGACATCGTTCTCTCAAGCCCAGCAGCAGCCGATCGTTGAAGTCCGATGGGTTGTAGAGAGTCTGGGTCAGTTGCACACCGAGGCGTGTGACTCATAATCCCAGGGATGTGCGTTTAGAAGAGTCGCTATCTCTTGCTCGACAGTTTCTGCCGCAGCCGGATCGATAAGCTCGTCAAAGAACGTCAACAATCGGTAAGCCGCGATCCCACCGCGTTCATTGCCAGGCCCAGTCGGTAACTCCCTCTCCGATCGCATAGCCGGCAGGTGCGTCGGTCGCGGGCTGAGCTGTATGTGCACATGACGGCCCACATCGTACTCACCGAAGTACGCAACGTAGATTCTGCCATTATCCGGGTTGACGACGTCGATAATCGCCTGTGTCGACCGCTTCAGAACTCGCCCAAGGTCCGTGGCCTCATCCTCCGTCATACTCTGGAGGCCTAGTCGGTGCTGACGACACCAAATCAGTAGCCAGCCAGGGATGTCTCGATTACGCAATGTTCCCACCGACCACCACGGTGTCTGGAAAATGACACGCTCGCCTGCCTGACGAAGGTGTTCTGCAGCGCAAAAAATGCACTCAGCTGGTTCGGCTTGAGCGTTTGGTTTGCCAGGATCGCTCGTGTCGGAGCCTGGCTGAACGTCTTTCATCTTGATCCTCCGTTCGCCTGTCCCAGTCCGATCGGACGGGAACGGTTTTCGTTGTACGTCCGGTGCTCAAGGGGATTTATCGTCGGGTTCCAAACAACGGTTTCCAGGTCCCTATTGTTGCCGACACCAGCCCACCTGAGCTAAGCAAACGACGAAGCTAAAGATCACGGACTTGGCGTCCCTACAGCCCCAGGAGGGTCGCGGCGTTGTTGCGGAGAATGAGCAGGTTTTCGTCGTCGGTCAGGCGAAGTTGCAGTAGCTGGCACACGGTGTCTGGCACCTCTCGCCGCAGCGCTGGTCCGTCGGTGCCGAAGAGGATCCGCTCGGCGCCAATCTTTCGGAACACACGCTGCCCCTCCTCGATGGGCATCTCCCGGTGCGGCCCTGGGGGGTGAGTCGCGTCGACGAAGCCGCCCGACATGTCCCAGAACACGTTATCGCCGAACTCGGCTGCTAACGCGATCTGCTCGTCCCACCGTTGACCGCATAAGTGCGCGAGCACGAGCTTGAAGTTCTTGAATTGCCGCAGCACGGGTTGCCAGGCCACCGGCGAACCGAAGTGCTCGCCCTCGGCGCCCGGTTGGCCGTCGGTGTCCGTGAGGACTATGAGCCCGAGATCACTCGCTAGGTCGTATATCGGCAGCGCAGCGGGATCTGCGGGATAGTGGCCTGAAATATTAGGGTGGATCTTGACTCCCACCGCGCCCAGGGCAGCGCACCGATCAATCTCTGTCGTCACGTCGGCATTGAAGAGTATCGGGTCGGCGTAGATAAACGGAATGATGCGGGGTTCGGCGCGGTGGACATCGCATGCCCACGTGTTGAATTTGCGCACTCGGTCTCGCATCTTCTCGCGGAACGCGGAAATGTCGGCGGGGGTTGCGTCGGGTGACTTGGCGAGATGCGCACGCGTCATCGCTCCCGTATCCATCACGTTCAAGGTAACGACGTGGCTGACTGTCCATGCGTTCATGTAGGGGACCACGTCGGCTGGGTTACCCCAATACCACTCGTCCGGCCAACCGACGCGAGGAAAGACGAGTTTCTCCTCTTCGACCGACCGGCACAGGTGCACGTGGAAATCGATGATCTCTGGGAGTTCAGGCATTTGCACCCAGCGCCCGTTGCTCAGCTGGTCGTGGCACGGGCTGTACGTGGGCGCTCATTTTTCTGGCGAAGCCACAGGTGGACAACCGTCGCACACGAGTTCGAGGAAGGTGAAGGCATCGAAACTGCCGGCATCTATAGAGGTCCAAGTTGGTCGATAGCTGCTGGGTTATCGGCTACGTATTTGAGTGATATCTGCCCTTGGAGATCCACAGGCTGGCGACTCTACCGATCTTGTTGTCGGACTACAAATGATCCTCCCCTTCCGCCATCAGGTGAGGGATTGTGCGTCAATGGGGTAGGTCACCAGCCTTCGGTCTAGAGGGCCGCCCGCAATGACAAATCCTTGAGCTCGGTCACCAGAGTGCGGAATCGTCGGGCATCGTCGTACCAGGTGGTATGGCATTTAGCCTGGTCACCGGTGGGGTTGCGGGTCATGGTCTTGTCCGCCCGACCTTGCGGGTTGAGGTTTGTTGGGGCCCGTGCAGCATGGGCGGCTCGTCGTGGCACGAGTAGCCCAGGTTTCCACAGCATAAGTTCCCCGCGGCGATGCTGCGGGCAGTACGAAGCCGAGGGTGGAGGAGGCACTACGGCACCCCGGGCAGCGCCTCGGCGACCCCGACGAGGTCTGGCGAACGTTCGATCGCGTGCTTCGTTGTTCGGAGGATTTCCGGGTCATCTGAGTGCACTAGAGCTCGAAGCAGTCGAGCAACGCTACCACTCGCCGAGTCCGCCTCGAGGCCGCCAACGCCGCCCTCGAGGTACGCTCGGCAGAACTCGCGGCAACGGGGTGCCGCACGAAGACGCTCGCCGCCGTGGAAGCTGGCGCCGCCGACGTGTTGAGCGAAGCGGGTGCGAAAATTTACTTCGCGGTGTGGGTGGAGGAAGTGGCGACCGATACCTACGCCCAGAGCTCGCGGTCGGCCCGGACCGCGCACCGGCTAACACCACGCGGTCAGCTGTGGCTGCGGTCGACTCGGCGGGGTTCTCCGAGTCACTGGTGGAGGCGCCCACCAAGCACTCCGCATTCCGGTCGCGGGAGATCGGCACCAGACCGGCCTCTCACCACTCGTGTGCAGAACAAGGCGATACGTAGGGCGATCGAAGCCCCGGCTGCCGATGAGTTGCGACGTCACCCAAGGGGATGAGGTCTATCCCGGCCGCGCTTCGGTGAACCGATCGGTTAAACTACTTGGTGGTTGACAAACTACTTGAAGACATCTACGCTACTCTGTATATAAGGTAAGGAACGTCCCATCACGATCGCTTACCTGATCCGTCAAATTCGGCGCTGGGATTCAAAGGAGCATCGCTTGCGGTGACAATGAGCGACAAAGACGGGCGGTTTCGTATGCGGCGAGGTGGCGCTTCGTGTCAGGATCCGGAGCAAGGTCCGGTCTGTCACGCACGTGTACAAAAATCCCGTCAAATCAAATCAGGCAAGCCTTCGGCCCGTGATTGCGCAGCGAACCACTGCGGTGAGGTTGTTCACTCTTGAAGCCGACCTCGTCCGATTCTTGCGACGGCATTGAGCATGTCGCTAACGCGTTCGAAGCGGATGCCGAGAGTCATGCCCCGACGAGCGGGGCAGCCGGTACGCCTACGGGACCGCTTGCAGGCATCCGCGTGCTTGACCTATCTCTCTTCATGGTCGGGCCTTGGGCTGCGATGCTGCTAGGTTCGCTCGGCGCCGACGTGCTTCATGTGGAGCAACCCGATATTTCATGGGACCAACTGGCGGCCAATGTTCCTCCGACGATAAACGGCACGTCGATCGGCTATCTATCGTGGAATATGAACAAGCGTGGTGTAGGTATTGATCTTAAGGATGAAGCCGACCTCAGCTTCTTCTACGCGCTGGTTGGAACGTGTGACGTCCTGATAACCAATATGCGAACAGGTGTCGCAGAGCGCCTGGGCTTTGGCTACGACAGGCTGCATGACCTGAACCCCAGACTTATCTATTGTCAGGCTACCGGGTATGGAACAAGTGGTCCACGAGCCCGCCAGCGAGGGTCCGATGACGCGCTCCAGGCACTTTCCGGTTGCTGGACAACTCAAGGCGCTCGGGACGGACTGGGCGAGATGTATCGGTTCGCAACACAGATCGACGGAACTAGCGGGAACGTTATGGCACAGGCGGTGCTTTTGGCGTTGTTCGCTCGCAAGCGAACTGGACGCGGCCAATTGGTTGAAGTCACCATGCTGGACGCCGCCGCGACACTTCAGACCCCAAGGCTTGCCGAGCACGTTGCGGGAGTCCGGCACGCTCCGCAAGGAAGTTCTGCGTACTGTGCCGCTCCTGACCGAGCATTTGAGTGCTCCGATGCCTATTGGATTGGAGTATCGGCGGTTAACGAGTCTGATTGGGAACAGCTATGTAACGCGTTGACTCGTCCTGATCTGTTGACGGATTCCCGCTTCACCAACAATGTCCAGCGGGTGAAACACAGGAATGTTCTGGAGAACATTTTAGAGGCCGAGTTCCGACTTCGGCCCAGTGCGTATTGGGAGCATCAGCTGAGCTGCAACCGTGTTCCTTGGGGCTCTCCCTTGAGATGGGGAGTGCTCAAGTACCACCAGCAAGTAACAGCGAACAATTATGTTATGAACGTACCAACTGCGGCTTGGGGACGTGTATGGACTGGCGGTCCCCCTTGGCACTTCTCTAGTACGCCGGCAAGAGTCTTTGGTCCGCCAATTCCTGGAATAGACACGTGGAGCATCCAAGAGGAGATTCAGTGGTCGGACCGTATGAACACCTAAGCGGTCCTCTCAGTGGTCTCCGCGTCCTGGAGATGGCCGAAGGTGTAGCTGGTCCGATGACCGGAAGACTTCTGGCTGACGCTGGAGCCGACGTCATCAAGGTTGAGCGTGGCTCGGGAGATTACACGCGGCGTTGGTCACCTCAATGGCATGGTACGGGTGCTGCCTACATCTGGCTCAACAGGAGCAAACGGTCGATTAGAGTCGAGAGTTTTGCCGCGCCGGAATGCCACGCTCTCGCCAGTCTGTCCGACGTTCTCATTGCCGATCACGGCGAGGTTGATGTCGGTGCAATACAGGACATCAATGCCAGCCTCGTCGTCGGAGTCGTCTCCGGCTGGGGTGTGGAGGGGCCATGGTCCGAGAGAAGAGCGAGTGAGTTGGCGACTCAGCTAGCCTCCGAAGCGACCTCGTCTTTAGGACGCGTTGGCGATGAGCCAGTGAGGATCGGGACCGACCATGCGTCGATGTCGGCCGCCTTCTACCTGATGCAGGGTGTCATTGCCGCACTTATCTCCTTGGAACCCGGACGGGGACAACGAGTAGATGTATCGCTATTCGGTTCGTTACTCCATCTGCGTTCGACGCTATGGGTAGCTCTATCGAACCCGGACGACTGGTCGGGTTTTCACCTCGACAGCTACTTGCGTCGACCTATGTATGGTTATACCTGTAGTGATGGCCGGCTCCATATCTCTCTAGGGCGAGTTGATGATATGGAAGCACTCGTTAAAGATCTTCGCATGGACTTCGTTCTTGAAGACGAAAGATGGCCTTTGTTCCGTTCCGATGTTGCCGGCGTAATGGGGCGGCACGCGGATAGCTTGCACGAACTCTGGGACCGTGGCCTATCTAGATGGACGATAGCGGAGGCGGTTGGGATAATCGAGCTCCATGGCGGCTGGGCCTTCCCGTTCCTCGATTTTGAGGCTTTGCTCGCAGACCCTCACGCGCGCGATGTGGGGCTTCTTCAACCGCTCGCCGCGCCGAGTCTGACGGAGATGCCACAGCTTCGGACGATGTGGCGGTTCTCCGATACACCAGTGGGCTCTATTCGTCCGGCACCCCAACTTGATGAACATGGCGACGATATCCGAGCTGCACTCGGCTGACGAAGCTAAACCCGGATCCATGTTGCGTGCAGCTGCTCGGTTGTACGCTTGAGCCCGAAGGAGGGGTCATAACGCGGGCCGAGCGCAAGCCCCGGCCGGTGTGAGTCCGGTCCGGGGAGTTTGCCGAGGTCCCCGGTAGGGAAGCTCCCGGGTCCGGTTGAGAGGCCGGGTCGAGCGGGGGCGGAGCAATTGGACCGGCCTGAAGCATGAAGTGAAGTCTGCAGCGTCGTGAAGGCTTTCCGCGTGAGTCCTGGTGGCCGTTCACCCGGCGGAACTGCTTCTTGGCTTCGAGCATGCCGGCCGCGTACCAACGCAGCGCCATCTGACCGTCGAGCTCGCGCTTCACGTTGGTCAGTGGTCACGACAGATCTCGATCATGGACTCGAT
>DATNLP010000161.1:0-2792 GCA_035602795.1 Acidimicrobiales bacterium
CCCTGGCGCGTCAAGTTCTCCACCGCGCTGACGAACCTGCGCGCTGTCACCTTCGCGCCGACCTGAGCGCCGCTACGGCGGACCGGCGTGGCCGCAGACGAGCACCCACACGCTGACAACCGATCGAACCCAAGAGAGCACCTGGTCGGCCACGCCCTCGCATCAGCCGCGGGACGCTCACGCCACCGGAAGGATGCTCCGCCCTCCCACCGCCAGCTTCTACGGGTCTACGCGGTGGATCGAAGCTTAGGCCCGGGACGGGGTCAGCCGAGGTACCTCCAGTCAGTTACTTCATGCCTGCCTGCGAGATCGGTCTTCCGTCCTGTACGCCCTCCAACCACAGGGACCATGATGGGGATGCCCGGCATCAATGTTTGAGCGAGATCGAGGGAACGATGACGGATCTGACGCAACGACCACACCCAACGACCCACGCCGTTCCGCACCTCACCTTCGAAGAGCGCGCCAAGCTCGGCAAGGAGGCCCGCGCTAGGGCGCCCCGATCGTCCCAGGCAGAGTTCAGCCCGACGTCGAACCGTCCAGACCCGGTCAGCCTCCTCGAACGGCAGGCCACCACCCGGGTGCCCGAACTCGTTCCCATCCGCTATGGGCGGATGCTGGTCTCGCCGTTCACCTTTTTCCGTGGGGCCGCTCTGATCATGGCTTCGGACTTGGCGACCACGCCCCGGTCGGGCCTGAGCGCCCAAGTCTGCGGCGATGCCCACCTGTCCAACTTCGGACTGTTCGCCTCGCCGGAGCGCAAGCTGATCTTCGACGTCAACGACTTTGACGAGACCCTGCCGGGGCCGTGGGAATGGGACCTCAAGCGGCTCGCCGCCAGCGTGGTCATCGCCGCCCGGGACCGCGAGTTCACAGCCAAGGAGGCGCGGACCGCCGCCCTGGAAGTGGGAGCGAGCTACCGCCGGGAGATGTCCCGCCTGGCGGGGCTGTCCACTCTGGAGGTCTGGTACTCGCACATTGACGTCGCGGGCCTGCTCGCCGAGCTCGAGGCTACGGCTGGTAAGACGGGGTCGAGAGCCGCCAAGCACATGGCGGCGCGCACCGCGCAGATCATCGTCAAAGCCCGCACCAGGGACAGTCTCCAGGCCCTGGGCAAGCTCGCCACCGTCGTCGACGGCCGGCTCCGCATCGTGAGTGATCCGCCGCTCATCGTTCCCACAGAGGAACTGTTCTCCCAGGAAGTGAGTGACGAGCTGCGCGAGTCGTTCCACCAGCTCGTGCGGGGCTACCGCCACAGCCTCCAGTCCGACCGGCGCCACCTCCTCGAGGAGTTCCAGTTCGTCCAGATCGCCCGCAAGGTGGTGGGTGTGGGGAGCGTGGGCACGCGGGCCTGGATCCTGCTCATGGTTGGCCTTGGGAACGAGGACCCGCTCTTCCTCCAAGCCAAGGAGGCGGAGGCGTCGGTGCTCGAGGAGTTCGTGGGCAAGAGCGGTTACGCCAACCATGGGGCGCGGGTTGTGGCCGGTCAACATCTGATGCAGGCGGCCAGCGACATCTTTCTGGGCCACCAATCGTTCGAGGGTCCTGATGGCGTGACCCGCGACTTCTACATCCGCCAGCTCCGCGACTGGAAGGGGAGCTTCGAGATCGAAGGGTCGATCCCGCCGGGCCTCACCAGGTACATCGGGGTCTGCGGCCAGGCGCTCGCCCGGGCACACGCCCGCTCGGGCGACCGCATCGCAATCGCCAGCTATCTCGGAAATGGTCCGACATTCGACCGGGCTCTCGCCGAGTTTGCCGAGACCTACGCCGACCAGAACGAACGTGACTACGAGGCTCTCCGGCGCGCCGCGTCCACAGGACGCATCGTGGTCGAATCGATTCCGTAGAGCAAGCGGGCACGGAGACACCCGAGCGCGACCGGCCCAGCTCGACAGAGGTCTCGACCGGCTTGAGGGACTGGTCCAGCCGGAGCAGGCCCAGGACGGTCGCAAAAGCCCACGGCCGGTCTGGGCTACCGGGGTCGCCGTCTGGGCACTGCCGCGTCCGATGGGGCCTGCGGATCCAACGCCGGAGAAGCGGCGGAGCGTCGGTATCTGGGCGATGACGGGCCGGTGACGCCTGGGCGGCAGCGGTAGATCGCCCCGGCCAACGGCTCGGCGAGACGGTCGTGCGGCTCGAGGTCGAACCAAGAAGTCGTGATGTAGAGATCTCCGCCGTCAACTCCTCCGAAGGCCACGGACGTGGGGTTTGACGTGGGGAGCTCCAGGACGGCGTCGACATTCGCCGCGCTGTCGTAGCGGTGGACCGCACCGGCCCGCCCGACGGCAACCCACAACATGCCGTCATCATCCACGGTCATGCCGTCGGGCCACACGCCGTCGTCACCGAAGTCGAGGAACCGCCGCCGACTCCCCAACCGCCCTGTCGTCGGGTCGAAGTCAAAGACGTCCACGATCCCGAGGGCGGTGTCCGCCAGGTACAGCCGGCCGCCGGCGTCATCAAAGGCAGGTCCGTTGGAGATGGTGAGCCCGTCGACCACACGGGTCGCGTTGTCGCCCTCCACCCGGTACAGGGCGGCGTTGCCCGGGCGCTTGTCGAAGGCCATCGTTCCCACCCACACCCGGCCCCTCGTGTCGACCTTGGCGTCGTTGGCCCGGTTCTCAGGTCTGTCGGGTTCGATGGGGACGCACGCTGCCATGGATCCTGTCGTCCGGTCGAGGACCGCGAGCCCCGCCGGGGTGGCTACGACCGGATCGCCGCCGGTGTCGATGACCACGCCGCCGGCCTGTCCGTGCGTGGGCCACGAGCAGGCGGCGCCAGAGGTCGGA
>DATNLP010000215.1:0-3078 GCA_035602795.1 Acidimicrobiales bacterium
CGCCCGCAGGACGGAGAAGCGGTGCCCGAGAGGTCCGTTCGGGCCGCGGGCAGCCTGTACCGTGGCGAGGTGACCGCCACCAGGGCCACGGCCGCCACCGACGGCGAGCCGGCTGACCGCACCATGGACCAGCTGCAGCCGCACCCGGTGCCCACGGTGCGGGTGGCGCTGCTCGGTTGCGGCAACGTGGGCGGCGCCCTGGCCGACATCCTGCTCACCCGCGCCGACGACGTGGCCGCCCGGACCGGTATCCGCCTGGAGCTGGTCGGTATCGCCGTCGCCCATCCCGACAAGCCCCGCCCACCGTCCATCGCCCGCGAGCTGGTCGGCACCGACGCCGCCGCCCTGGTCGGGCGCGACGACGTCGACGTGGTGGTCGAGGTGATCGGGGGCCTGCATCCCGCCCACGAGTTGGTGGAGGCCGCGCTGCGCAACGGCAAGCCCGTCGTCACCGCCAACAAGGCGTTGCTCGCCGTGGCCGGTGCCGAGCTGGCTGAGGTGGCCGCCGCCGCCGGGGTGGACCTGCTCTACGAGGCGGCTGTGGCCGGCGCCATCCCCGTCATCCGCCCCCTCCGGGAGTCGTTGGCGGGCGAGCAGATCGTGCGCGTCATGGGGATCGTCAACGGCACGACCAACTACATCCTCACCCGCATGGAGGAGGAGGGCGCGAGCTACGACGACGTCCTGAAGGAGGCGCAGCAGCTCGGCCTGGCCGAGCGCGACCCGAGCGCCGACGTGGACGGGCACGACGCCGCCGCCAAGGCGGCCATCCTGGCCTCCCTCGCCTTCGGCTCCGACGTGGTCGACTCCGACGTGCACCGCGAGGGCATCAGCGGGCTCAGCACGGCCGACGTCGCCTACGCCAACAAGCTCGGTTACTCGGTCAAGCTCCTCGCCGTCGCCGAGCTCGTCGACGGCGGCCCCGAGGTCTCGGTGCGCGTGCACCCGGCCATGGTCCCGCGCACGCACCCGCTGGCGGCGGTGCGCGGTGCCTTCAACGCCGTCTTCGTCGAGGGCGCGGTGAGCGGCGAGCTCATGCTCTACGGGCGCGGCGCCGGGGGCGGCCCGACGGCCAGCGCCATGCTGGGCGATCTGGTCGACGCCTCGCGGAATCTCCTGGCCGGCGCGCCCGCCCCGGCTCCCAAGCGCACCTCCACGACGGTGCGCGACCAGAACGACATGCGCTCGGCCTTCTACCTGAGCATGGACGTGGCCGACCGCCCCGGCGTGCTGGCCGCCGTGGCCAAGATCTTCGGGGACCACCAGGTCTCCATCCGGGCCATGGAACAGGAGGGCCTGGCCGAGGAGGCCCGTCTCATCTTCCTCACCCACGTGGCCCGGGAGGGCGACCTGTTGGCGACCATCGACGAGCTCCGCAAGCTCCAGGCCGTGGACCGGGTGAGTGGCGTACTGCGCGTCATCGGTGAGAACGAAGGCGGGCACGCCCGAGACGGCGTGGGAAACAGGGCGGCGCCGTGAGTGCCGGCTGGCGCGGCGTGATGCAGGAGTACCGCGACCTCCTCCCGATCACCGAGAAGACGCCCGTGGTCACCTTGCTCGAGGGCGGCACCCCGCTCGTCCCGGCGCCGCGCCTCTCCGAGCGCGTCAACGCGGAGGTGTGGTTGAAGGTCGAGGGGGCCAACCCGACCGGCAGCTTCAAGGACCGCGGCATGACCATGGCCATTTCGCTGGCGGTGGAGGAGGGCGCCAAGGCGGTGGTGTGCGCGTCGACCGGCAACACGTCGGCCTCGGCCGCCGCCTACGCGTCGCGGGCGGGCCTGCAGTGCGTCGTCCTCATCCCCGAAGGCCACATCGCGCTGGGCAAGCTGGCCCAGGCGCTCATGCACGGCGCCCGGGTCCTGCAGGTCCGGGGCAACTTCGACCAGCTGCTGACCATTGTGCGCGACCTGCCCAATCACGCCCCCATCACCGTGGTGAACTCGGTCAACCCGCACCGCATCGAGGGCCAGAAGACGGGCGCCTTCGAAATCGTCGACGTCCTGGGCGACGCCCCCGACGTGCACTGCATCCCGGTCGGCAATGCCGGGAATATTTCGGCCTACTGGCGTGGTTACATTGAATACAAGCAGGTGGGGCGCGCGACGAAGCTGCCCCGCTTGCTCGGTTTCCAGGCCGAAGGGGCGGCACCCATCGTGTTGGGGCACCCGGTCGAGAACCCCGAGACGATCGCCACCGCGATCCGCATCGGGAACCCGGCCAGTTGGTACTCGGCCACGGCCGCCGCCTCCGAGTCCGGCGGGTCCATCACGGCGGTCAGCGACGAGGAGATCATGGACGCTTACACGTTCCTCGCCAGAGAGGAGTCCGTCTTCTGCGAGGCGGCGTCCTCGGCCTCGGTGGCCGGGCTCGTCAAGCACGGCGTCCCGGAGGGGTCGACCGTTGTCTGTGTGTTGACCGGGCACGGGCTGAAGGACCCGGACCTGGCCATCAAGGCCATTTCGGTGCCTTCGGTGATCGACCTGGACCTCCATGCGGTCCTGGCCGAGATCTCGGTCTGAGCACCGGTGGGCGGGGGTGTGTTGGCATGTCCCGCCGGTTCCGGCTAAAGTAACAGCATCCCCTGTGCGCTTAGAAGCGCCCTCCGCGGGTACAAGCGGTCCCGGGAGAGCATGACGCAGAGGTGATCCCGGGGGAGGGAATTCACACGCAACTCCCTTCTCCTCCCTGAAATTCCCTCGCCACGCGCGGACATACCGAGCGGGCGATGACCCTCGGAAAGAGGAGTTCCATGACTGCGGAACAGCAGCTCGAACGATCGGTTCTCGAAGGCAAGGAGCGCGACGAGCTCAATGCCATCGCCCAGGCCATGTCGCTCAAGACGACGACCCGGACGAAGAAGGCCGACATCATTGACCAGATCCTTCATGCCACCGGCGTGACGTCGGGTTCGAACGGCGCCGGGACACCGGCGAGCGGCAGCAACGGGGCCAGGCGCCCCCGCAACGCCGCACCGGCCGCCCACGACGGCACCGAGGAGGAGACGCCAGCCGCCGCGACGGCGGGGGACCGGGGCGCTCCGGCGTCCGCCGCGGACTCCTCTCCGGCCGAGGCCGCCCC
>DATNLP010000189.1:0-6513 GCA_035602795.1 Acidimicrobiales bacterium
GTCACCTGCTGGTCCAGCACCATCCCGATCAGGAGGGCGAGCGGGTCGCGGCTGAGCACCGAATCCGCCTCGGGGTCGCCGGTGATGTGGAGCTCCGTGCGTGCCATGCGCAGATCTTGTCACGATGCCGGTGGCGAATGAACGTGCTCACAGGCCACGGCGCGGGCAGACTCGCGCCATGCACATCCCGGCCAAGGTGGACTACGGCATCCGCGCCCTACTGGCGTTGGCCGCCGCCGGCACGCCCCAGACGGCCGAGTACCTGGCCGGCGAGCAGGGCCTGCCGCCGCGTTTTCTCGGCGCCATCCTCGCCGACCTCCGCCGGGCCGGCATCGTGGCCAGCCAGCGGGGGGCCGAGGGCGGCTACCGGCTCGCCCGCGATCCCGACGCCATCACCATCGCCGACGTCATCCGTGCCCTCGACGGCCCGCTGGCCGAGGTCAGGGGTTTCCGCCCGGAGGCGACCAACTACGACGGCGCGGCGGAGCACCTGCAACAGGTCTGGGTGGCGGTCCGGGCCAGCCTCCGCTCGGTGCTCGAGAAGGTCACCCTGACCGACGTCATCAACGGCAAGTTCCCCGCCAACGTGCAGAAGCTCGTCACCGACCCTGATGCCTGGATCGCCCACTGACGCCGGCGACGACGGGCGCGTCTCGGCTTCGGAGGCTGATTACCTCTGGTTCGTCGATCGTGCCCTCGACGCCTTGGTCCGCATCGTCAAGGAGCTCGGGGACGAACTGGCCAACGAGCGGCCCCGGCTGCGCAACGCCAACTCGGCCTACGTCATCCTGACGCACTGCCTCGGCGTCATGGAGTACTGGGGCGGCGGAACGGTGGCGGAGCGGGCGTTCCAGCGTGACCGGCCGACCGAGTTCACCGCCCGCGGCGACGTGGCCCCGCTCCTGCGTCGGGCGACCGAGGCCAGCCGGCGGCTGGCCGAGGACATCGCCGGGCGCGACTGGGCGGCCGCGCCGGCCAACGTGCGGCCCGACCCCGAGGACCCCGCCCCATACGACGAGGTCAAGGGCGCCGTCCTCCTCCACATCCTCGAGGAGCTCTACCAGCATCTGGGCCAAATGGAGATCACCCGCGACCTGCTGCTGGCGGACCATGAGCGACGGGCCTGAGCCCGTTCCCGTCGCCTGCTCGCTCGATGCGGCGTCGCTGGACGGGCGCATCGACGAGTGGCGCGCCCTGGTGGCGTCCTCCGTGGTGTCGTGGGAGGCCGACGCGACCTCGGTGCGCCTGGTCTTGGAGGGGTCGGACGCGACGCTGGCGGCGGCGGCCGGCCTGGGGCAGCGCGAGAAGCAGTGCTGCGCGTTCTTCGACGTCGGCATCGAGCTCGGCCCCGACGCCCGCACCCTCTACCTGCGCGTGCCGCCCGAGGCCGAGGAGGCCATGGCCCACTTCGTCGAGCTGCTCAGATCGTGAAGGGGGCGGCCCGGGACGTGTCGATGCCGAAGTCGGCGATGGCCTCCGTCACGACGGCGGGCGCGATGCGCCCACATCGGGCCAGCTGCTCGAGCACGGCCACGACCAGGTGGGCCGCGTCCACCTCGAAGTAGGAGCGCAGTGCCTCGCGCGCGTCGGAGCGGCCGAACCCGTCGGTGCCGAGCGACAGGTAGGGGCGATTGACGAACCGCGACACCTGGTCCGGGACGGAGCGCATGTAGTCGGTGATGGCGACGACCGGGTCGGGGCCGGTACCCAGAGCCTCGGTGATGACCGCCTGACGCGGCAACTCCTCGGGGTGGAGCCGGTTCCACCGCTCGACCTCGAGCGCGTTGGTGCGCAGCCGGGTCCACGAGGTGACGGCCCAGGCGTCGGCGGCGACGCCGTAGCGCTCGGCCAACAGCCGCTGCGCCTCGAGCGCCACGCTCCACATGGGCCCGGAGAAGCAGAGCGAGGCACCGAGCCCGGGTTCGCCCTCCATCTCGGGCGCCGCCGCGAAGCGGTAGGCGCCGTCGATGATCCCCCGGCGCACCGCGGCGCCTTCGTCGCCCTCGGGCAACGCCGGCATGGGGTAGGTCTCGTTGTAGAGCGTGAGGTACCAGAAGCGGTCCTCGGGGTCGGCCCCGAGCATCTCGGCGATGGCCGCCTCCACAATCACCGCCACCTCGTAGGCGAACGAGGCGTCGTAGACCATGGCGGCCGGGTTGGTCGAGGCCAGCAGCGGTGACTGGCCGTCGTCGTGCTGGAGGCCCTCGCCCATGAGCGTGGTGCGGCCGGCGGTACAGCCCGCCAGGATGCCCCGGCCCCGCACGTCACCCAATGACCAGGCCAGGTCGCCGACCCGCTGGAAACCGAACATCGAGTAGAAGAGGTAGACCGGCACCATTGGCTGGCCCCAGGTGGCGTAGGCCGTCGAGAGCGCGATGAACGTGGCCAGCGCCCCGGCCTCGGTGATGCCCTCCTGGAGCACCTGGCCCGAGGAGCTCTCGGCGTAGTGCAGCGGCAGGTCGGCATCGACCGGCACGTAGTTCTGGCCGTCGGGTGCGTAGATCTTGGCCTCGGCGATGATCGCCTCCAGCCCGAAGGTGCGGGCCTCGTCCGAGACGATGGGGGCGACCAGCGAGCCGACGGTCGGGTCGCGCACCAGGTTACGCAGGAGGCGGGCGAAGACCATGGTGGTCGAGACCGACTGGGTGCCCGAACCGGCGGCGAACTCCTCGAACACCTTGGCGTCGGGCCGCAGCGCCGGTGCGGGCCGCACGACCCGGATGGGGACCGGCCCGTCGAGGACGCGTCCGCGGGCCCGCAGGTACTCCATGGCGTCGGAGCCCTCGGCCGGGCGGATGTAGGGCGGGTCGCCCTCGAGCGCGTCCTCGGGGATGTCGTCGGTCAGGTACAGCCGGTCGCGCAGCGCGCGCAGCTGCGCCTTGGTCATCTTCTTGATCTGATGGGTGGCGTTGCGCGCCTCGATCTCGGGCCCGAGCGTCCACCCCTTGATCGTCTTGGCCAGGATGGCCGTGGGCGCACCGCGCTGCTCGGTTGCCAGCTTGTAGGCGGCGTAGAGCTTGCGGTAGTCGTGCCCGCCGCGGGGGAGCGAGACCAGCTCGTCGTCGCTCAGGTGCTCCACCATTTTGCGCAAGCGCGGGTCCGGGCCGAAGAAATGCTCCCGGATGTACGCGCCGGACTCGACGGCGAGCTTCTGGTACTCGCCGTCGAGGGTCGTGTTCATGCGGTCGAGCAGGACACCGTCGACGTCCTGGGCCAACAAGGCGTCCCAGCGCGAGCCCCAGATCACCTTGATCACGTTCCAGCCGGCGCCGCGGAAGACCGCCTCGAGCTCCTGGATGATCTTGCCGTTGCCGCGCACCGGGCCGTCGAGCCGCTGCAGGTTGCAGTTCACGACGAAGATCAGGTTGTCGAGGTGCTCGCGCCCCGCCACGCCCAGGGCGCCGGTCGACTCGGGCTCGTCCATCTCGCCGTCGCCCACGAAGCACCAGACGCGGCTGGCGCTGGTGTCGACTAAGCGGCGCAGGTTCAGGTAGCGGTTGACGTGCGCCTGGTAGATGGCCGAGATCGGCCCGAGCCCCATCGACACGGTGGGGAACTCCCAGAATTTCGGGAGCGAGCGAGGGTGCGGGTAGCTGGGCAGCCCGTCGCCGGCCACCTCGTGGCGGAAGTTGTCCAGCTCGGTCTCGGTCAGTCTGCCCTCGACGTAGGCACGGGCGTAGATGCCGGGCGAGGCGTGGCCCTGGAAGAAGACCTGGTCGCCGAAGCCACCGTCCGCCTTGCCCCGGAAGAAGTGGTTGAAGCCGACCTCGTAAAGGGCGGCCGAGCTGGCGTAGGTCGAGAGGTGGCCGCCGATGCCTTCGGTGCGCGTGTTGGCCCGGACCACCATGGCCGCCGCGTTCCAGCGGATGTAGGCCCGGATGCGGCGCTCCTGGTATTCGTCACCGGGGAACCAGGGTTCGGCGTCGGCCGGGATGGTGTTCACGTACGGCGAGGACACGGTGGCCGGGAAGTCGACCTGCTTGGTGCGGGCCCGTTCCAGCAGCTTCATGAGGATGTAGCGGGCGCGGGCGCGGCCGCGCGCGTCGACGATGGCATCGAACGAGTCGATCCACTCCTGCGTCTCCCCCGGGTCCGTGTCAGGGACCTGGTGGCTGATCCCGTCAAACAGCATCGCTCCACGGTACCGGCCGTGAAGGGAGTCCCACGACCACCGGTCGCGGGTGTTACACATTTGTCATGGATGCCGAGAACGGTGCGGTGGTCGTGTACACGGACGGTGCCTGCCGGGGCAATCCGGGACCCGGGGGCTGGGCCTGGGCGGTGCCGGGCGGGCCCTACGCCTCGGGCGCCGACAGCCACACCACCAACCAGCGCATGGAGATCACCGCGGCGCTCGAGGCGCTGCGTGCGCTGACGCCGGACGGGCCGAGCGCCATCGACGTGGTCAGCGACTCCACCTACGTCGTCAAGTGCTTCACCGACCGCTGGTGGCAGGGCTGGCTGCGGCGCAACTGGAAGAACTCCCAGAACAAACCGGTGGCCAACCGCGACCTGTGGGAGCCGCTCATAGAGCTGGCGCTGTCCACCGACGTGCCCGTCAGTTTCCGCTGGGTCAAGGGCCATTCGGGCGACCGCTGGAACGACCGCGTCGATGAGCTGGCCACGACGGCGGCCGACACCGGTCGCGGCGAACGCGGGTAGGGATCGGCGCCCGGCGGCCTGGCCCGTCGTGGTGGGGCGAACGGTAGGCTGCCGGGGAGCACGCGCGGAGTAGAGCACGACTCGTGCCGGTGCGATCGGGAGTTCTCGGGGGAGCCGGGCGCGTCGGACGGACGTCGTTGGGACAGGAAGAGGACGAGCGATGGCAGGCGAGGAAGAGTTCGACATCGTCGTGATCGGTGGCGGCCCGGGTGGGTACGCCACGGCTCTCTACGGCGCGGCGGCGGGTCTCTCCGTCGCCATCGTCGAGCGGGACAAGGTGGGCGGGACCTGCCTGCACCGAGGCTGCATCCCGGCCAAGGAGTTCCTCGAGACGGCCGCCGTCAACCGGACGATCGAAGGATCCAAGGAGTTCGGCATCGACGTCAGCGGCGTGACGGTGGACTTCGCGCGCAGCCAGGACCGCAAGAACGCCGTCGTGGACAAGCTCTTCAAGGGCCTCCAGGGCCTGCTCAAGGGGCGCAAGGTGACCACCCTGACAGGGACGGGGACGCTCCTGGCCGACCACCGGGTCGAGGTGGTCGACGGCGAGGACGCCGGCAAGGTGATCGTCGGGCGCAACGTGGTGCTGGCGGCCGGATCGGTGCCCCACGTGCTGCCCGGGTTCGAGGTGGACGGCCGCTGGGTCATGACCTCCGACGAATTCTTGGATCTGAAGAAGCTCCCGGCGTCGGTCGCCGTCGTCGGCGGTGGCGTGATCGGCTGCGAGTTCGCCTCGCTGCTGGCGGACCTGGGCTCCAAGGTCACCATCCTCGAGGCGCTGGACAGCATCTTGGTCGGATGTGACGAGGACATCGTCCGTCTCGTCGGGAGAGCGTTCAAGAAGCGCGGCATCGACATCGTGACGGGGGTCATGGTGGAGTCGCACACGCCGTCGGAGGATGGCACCTTCACGACGGTCAAGGCGGACGAGCAGATCTGGGACGTCGAAGCCATCGTCGTGTCGGTGGGGCGGCGCCCCCGCACCGAAGGGTTGGTGGCGGACGGGGTGGGCGTCCAAATAAACGAACGCGGCTTCGTCGTAACTGACGAGTACCAGCGCACCGGGGTGTCGGGCGTCTGGGCAGTGGGCGACATCGTTGCCGGAACTCCTCAGCTGGCCCACGTCGGGTTCGCCGAAGCCATCGTGGCCGTGAAGGGGATGCTCGGGGAGCCCGTCGTGCCGGTCGACAACAGCAAGGTTCCGTGGGCCATCTACTCCCATCCCGAGGTGGCGTTCTGCGGCATGACCGAGGCGCAGGCCAAGCAGGACGGTCTGGAGATCATGACCAAGAAGGACCCGTTCGGCGGCAACAGCCGGGCGCAGATCATCGGCGACACCGACGGGCTGGTGAAGATCGTGGCCGAGAAGCGGCCCGACGGCACGGCCGGGCGTGTGCTGGGCGTGCACATGTGCGGCCCGTGGGTGACCGAGCAGCTGAGCGGCGGCTACCTGGCCGTCAACTGGGAAGCTTTTCCCGATGAGGTGGCGCAGTTCATCCAGCCGCACCCGTCACTGTCCGAGACGTTCGGCGAGACGATGCTCGCACTCACCGGAAGGGGACTCCATCTTGGCTGACGTGATGATGCCGCAGCTCGGCGAGACCGTGACCGAGGGCACGATCACCCGCTGGATGAAGGGGGTCGGCGATGAGGTGGCGCGGGACGAGCCGCTCTTCGAAGTATCGACGGACAAGGTCGATTCCGAGGTGCCCTCGCCCGCGGCCGGCGTGCTCACCGAGATCCTGGTCCCCGAGGGCGAGACGGTTGAGGTGGGCGTCCGCTTGGCCGTGATCGGCGACAGCAACGGCTCGGCGGCGCCGACGTCGGCCGAGGCTCCGGCTCCGGCTCCGG
>DATNLP010000196.1:0-12184 GCA_035602795.1 Acidimicrobiales bacterium
ATCTCCTCGACCGCCCAGGCGGGATCGTGCAGCAGGACGTGCGCCACGCCGAAGAGGCGGCCCTGCCCGTCACCGCACACGTCGGCGGTGAACCGGTTGTAGGCCCGGGCGTTGGCCCGCTGTGCCTCGCGGTCCGCGGCAAGCCGCTGCTCCCAGAGCAGCCCGTAGTTGGGGAAGAGGACGGCGGCATCCAAACCGAACCCGTCGAGCGAGGCCAGCCGCCCGGCCGCCAGCCGGTACGAGTCCGGCACCAGCTCGTCGAACGAGGCCGGGGCATGCTCGCCGCGCAGCCGGCGGAGCCGGTCGTCGCCGATGAGCGACGAACGCTCCGGGATCGGCACTTCGATCGGCGTCAGTCGCTCGCCGCGCCACGTTAACCAGGGCCAGCCTGCCTCGTCGTCCGCAATGACGAGGGCGTCGTCCCGGTGCGCCGGCTCGATGTAGTCGGACCAGGTCGTCCTCGACTCGAAAAGGTGCTGGTCGACGTCGATGGTCTGTAACGCCATAGACCCTCCCCGGGCAGAGTACCAGTGGCTTCTCCCCTTAGTCTCGCCGACGTGGGACCGGGTCTTGGGGGCGACGGGCTGTGGGCACCGCACCGACGCGCCCTGACCCTGGGTCTGGTGCTCACCATCACCTTCATCGCATCGGAGGCCCTGGCCGTGGTGACGGTGATGCCGGTCGTGGCCCGCGACCTCCATGGTCTCGCCCTCTACGGATGGGTCTTCTCCACCTTCATGCTGGCCAGCCTCGTCGGCATCGTGGTGGCCGGTCGTGACGCCGACCGTCACGGCCCGGCCCGTCCCTACGTGGCCGGTCTGGTGCTGTTCGCCACCGGACTGGTGGTGGCGGGGCTGGCGCCCTTCATGTGGGTGCTCGTCGTGGGGCGCCTTCTCCAGGGTCTGGGGGCTGGGGCCGTCCCGGCGGTGGCGTACGTCGCCATCGGCCGCAGCCTGCCCCAGGGTCATCGGGCCCGCATGATGGCGGTCCTGTCGACGGCCTGGGTGGTTCCAGGGATCGTCGGCCCTGCGCTGGCCGCTGCGGTGAGCCACCTCTTCGGGTGGCGCTGGGTCTTCCTCGGACTCATCCCACTGGTGGCGCTGGCTGGGCCGATGGCTCTGCCGGCTCTGCTGCGCCTCGGGCGACCCGACGGCGGGCGCGGCGACGAGCACCGGGTGACCGATGCGATCCGCGCCGCGGCGGGCGCGGCGTTGGTGCTCGCGGCCTTGGGAGCCCGCGAGGTCGTTGTAGGAGTCGTCCTGGCGCTGGCGGGCGCGCTGATGGGTGTCGCGCCACTGCGCCGACTCCTTCCCTCGGGCACCCTGCACGCGGCACGCGGCTTACCGGCGACCATCCTCAGCCGCGGCCTGCTCACGTTCGCGTTCTTCGGCGCCGACGCCTACGTCACGCTCACCATCACGACGGTGCGTCACCACAGCACCATTGCAGCTGGTGGGGTCGTCACCGCGTCGACCTTGGCCTGGACCGCAGGATCGTGGGTCCAGGCCCGCCTGAACGACCAGTGGGAAGGGGCCCGGCTCGTCCGGGTCGGCCTCTGTCTCATTTTGGCCGGTACGGCGGGCATGGCCTGGCAGCTGCGGCCGGGCGTTCCGTTGTGGGAGGCCTATGTCGCCTGGTTCGTCGCCGGACTGGGCATGGGGCTGAGCTACTCGCCCATTTCGCTCATGATGCTGCGCGGGGCGCCCGCGGGAAGGGAAGGCTGGGCGTCGTCGTCGCTCAACCTGGCGGACGTGCTGGGCACGGCACTGGGTGTCGGTGCCGGCGGTGCCGCCGTGGCAACCGTGTCGCGCGGCTCGGGGCCCATCGCCGCCGGCGTCGTGGTCGCCTTCGCCGTGGCAGCGGCCGCCGCCGTCGTCAACCTGTTCGTGGTCCGGCGCCTGCCCGGGACGCTCACCCGCGCGGCCGAGGCGCCGGTCACTCGATAGCGTCCCGCAAACCTCGCAACCAGTCGTCCGCCGCCTGCCAGGCGGCATCGGCTTGAAGCCGCTGCTGCTCACCGTGTTCTCCCGCGGCGGGATACGAGCCGAGGAACTTCACGCCGGCCAGGCCGGCGTGAAGGTCGCGCAGGCAGTCGGCCACCACTTCGTCGCCGATGTGGCCCGAGAGATCGATCACGAAGCAGTAGTCGCCCAGACCCTGTTTGGTCGGTCGGGACTCGAGCTTGGTCAGGTTGATGTTCCGCGCCGCGAACTGGCCCAGGATCCCGTGCAACGAACCCGGATGGTCGGCCCGCTGGAAGCAGACGATGCTGGTCTTGTCGTGACCCGAGGGCTTCGGCACCCGGCCCTTTGCCACCAGGACGAAGCGGGTCTGGTTGTCGGGATGGTCCTCGATGTCCTCCGCCACGATGACAAGGCCGTAGCGCTCGGCGGCCAGACGGGGCGCAATGGCAGCACCGTCGGCGCAGTCGGACTCACCGAGCACCCGGGCGGCCTCCGCTGTCGAGTTGGCTGCCCGCTGCTCGGCCTCCGGCAGGGCCTTGGCCAGGTACTTCTGGCACTGGGCCAGGGCATGGGGGTAGGAGGCGACGGAGCGGACCTCCGTGAGCGCGGTGCCGGGCCGGGCCATGAGATGGAGATGGATGTCGATCACGACCTCGCGCTGGATGTGCAGGTCCACGTCGTGGATGAGCCCGTCGATGGTGGCACTCACCGTGCCCTCGATGGCGTTCTCCATGGGCACGAAACCGAGTTCGACCTCCCCGTCGGCCACCGCGTCCAGGACGGTCGTGATGGAGCCGCGCGGGGTCAGATCCGCCCCGCTCAGGTCCCGTTGGGTCAGGAGGGCCTCCTGGGTGAAGGTGGCCGGTGGCCCGAGGTAGGCGACCTTGGTCGCAGGGGGGTTCACAGTTGGGCAGGATAGAGCAGGTCATGGACGCTTCTTCGCTGCGCCAACTCATCGAATCGGTGGCCGACGGCCGGTGCCCGCCTGACGAGGCGGTGCGCCAGCTCCGACGCCTCCCCTACTCGGACCTCGGCTTCGCCCGGGTCGACCATCACCGCGACCTGCGCCAGGGCATGTCCGAGGCGGTCTACGGGCCGGGAAAGACGCCCGAGCACTGCGCCGCCGTGGTGGGAGAGCTCCTCGTCGGGACCGACGGGCCTGTCCTCTTGACCCGGGCGACGGATCCTCAGGTCAAGGCGGCCTCCGCTGTCGCCGTCTCGCTCGGACACGGACCGGGTGCCGTGTCGGAGAGCGGCACCTTCTCGACGGTCGTGTTCCGACCGGCGGCGGCCAGGTCGGGTTCGGTCGTCGTCGTCACGGCCGGCACGGCCGACCTGCCCGTCGCCAACGAATGCGTGGCGGTGCTCAGCGCCTTCGGCTTCGACCCCTCGGTGCTGGTCGACTGTGGCGTGGCGGGACTGCACCGGCTCCTGGCCGAGGTCGACACCATCGCCATGGCCGATGCCGTGGTGGTGATCGCCGGCATGGAGGGCGCACTGGCCAGCGTGGTGGGCGGGCTGACGCCGGCGCCCGTGGTGGCAGTGCCGACGAGCACCGGGTACGGCGCCGCGTTCGAAGGCGTGACCGCTCTCCTCACCATGCTCGCCTCCTGTGCGTCGGGGATCACCGTCGTCGGCATCGACAACGGCTTCGGCGCCGCGTGTGCAGTCGCCCGCCTCCTGCCGTGACGAGCGAACGCGGCGGGACCGAGACGGTCGCCTGGTTCCACTGTTTCGCCGGCGTGGCCGGGGACATGGCGCTCGGCTCCCTCATTGACGCGGGCGCGGACGTCGACGAGGTGCGCGCCCTGTTGGACCGGCTGGTCCTCCCCGGCTGGGAGTTGCGCGTCGAGGAAGGGCTGCGCGGGGGCATCGCCTGCACCCGCGTCGTCGTACGCGGAGACGACGTGGTGGTCCGGACGCACGCCGCCATCGCCGCACTGATCGAAGAGGCGGCTCTCCCGACACGGGTGGCCGAGCGCGCCCTGGCCGTGTTCCGCGCCTTGGCCGAGGTCGAGTCCGTGCTGCACCGGCGACCCGTCGACCAGGTGCACTTCCACGAGGTCGGCGGGCACGACGCCGTGGTCGACATCGTGGGCACCGCGGCGGCGCTCGAGGTCCTGGGCGTCGACGTCGTGACCTCATCGGCGATCGCCACCGGCACCGGCACCGTGCGCAGTGCGCACGGGTGGCTGCCCAATCCCGCGCCGGCCACGGTTCGCCTCCTCCGCGGCATCCCGACCTATGGCCGCGACGTCCAGATCGAGCTGACCACGCCGACGGGCGCCGCGCTGCTCTCCACGCTGTGCTCGTCGTTCGGACCCTTGCCCGACATGACGATCACGGCCTCCGGCTTCGGCGGAGGCGCGGGCGAGATGGACCAGCTGCCCAACTGCACACAGGTGATCGTCGGCCGTCGGAACGAGGCGGACGCCGTCGGCCCCGGACAGGCCGCCCTCGTCCTCGAGACCAACCTCGACGACGCCACCGGCGAGCAGCTGGGCTACGCCGTGGCCGCCGTGCTCGACGCGGGCGCCCTCGACGCCTGGATCAGCCCGGTCACCATGAAGAAGGGGCGGCCGGGCCACGTCCTCCACGTCCTGACCGACGCGGTCCACGTCGATGCGTTACGGGCGGAGGTCGAGCGGACAACCGGGACGCTCGGTGTCCGGGCGACTGCCGTCGAGCGGTGGCCGGTGGCCCGCACCTTGGGTGAGGTCGTGCTCGACGGCATGATCGTGCGCATGAAGATCGCTGAAGGGCGGGCCAAGCCCGAGTTCGACGACGTCGTCCTGGTGGCAGCCAAGACGGGTGCCTCGTTGCACGAAGTCTCGAGCCGGGCCGAGGAGGCCTGGCGGACGGCCCGCCGCGCCGTGCTCGGCCCCGAGGGGGCGCCAGGCTGATGGCCAGCGCCATGTTCGACTACGACGAGACCATGACCGACCTGATCATGGCCGCCTGCCGGGAGCGCCTGTCCATGGACCCGGTATCGCTCGACTTCGGCGGGCTCGTCGAGTCCCTCGGACCCGCGCTGGAGGGGCTGATGCGTCCGGAGGGCAACGACGCGGCCGACGTGTTGCGAGTTTGGACGGACGAGCTCGCTCTGGCCGTGGTGTCGGTGGACAGCCCGCGGTTTTTGTCGTTCATCCCGGCCGCCCCCACCAAGGCCTCGCTGCTCTTCGACATGTTCGTCTCCTGCTCGTCGCTGCATGGCACCTCGTGGCTCGAGGCGGCCGGCGTCGTCGTGGCCGAGAACCAAGCCCTCGGTGTGCTGGCGGCATTAGCCGGGTTTCCCGAAGAGGCGGGCGGCTGCTTCGTGGCGGGCGGCTCGGCCGGCAACCTCTCGGCGCTGATGGTGGCCCGCGACACGACGGCGTACCGCCGCCGGGCCGAGCCCTCGGAACGTCCGCTGGTGGCGATGAGCGAGGACGCCCACTCGTCGGTGGGCAAAGCGCTCCACGTCCTGGGCGTGGGCACGTTCCCGGTCCCAGTGGAAGGGCACCGGCTGACCGGAGCGGCGCTCCGCGCGGCGCTGCGCGACGACCCGCGGCGTGCCGACGTCATCGGGGTGGTGGCGACGGCGGGCACGACCAACGCCGGCATCGTGGATGACCTGGACGGCGTGGCCGACGTGGCGGCCGAGTACTCGCTGTGGTTCCACATCGACGGCGCCTACGGTGGAGCGGCGGCACTCTTTGCTCCGTCGGTCCGCCAGCAGTTCGCCGGCTTCGGAAGGGCGGACTCGTTCATCGTCGATCCCCACAAGTGGCTGTTCGCTCCCTTCGACTGCGCCGCGCTCGTCTACCGCCAGCCGAACCTGGCCAAGGCGGTACACACCCAGGACGCCCAGTACCTCGACGTGCTCCACAGCGGGAAGCCCGAAGAGTGGAACCCGAGCGATTACGCCTTCCACCTGACCCGACGCGGCCGGGGCCTGCCACTCTGGTTCTCCATGGCAGTGAACGGCCTGGACGCCTATTGCGAGGCGGTGGAGGCCGGCTTGGCCATGGCGCAACGGGCCGCTGAGCGTGTCCACGCGGCGGCGCACGTGGAACTGGTCCGAACGCCCGGGCTGTCCATCGTGCTGTTCCGCCGCCCGGGCTGGACCAAGGCCGAGTACGAGGTTTGGTCCGCCCGCCTCCTGGAAGATCAGATCGGGTTCGTCACCCCGACCAGCTGGGAGGGCGAGACGGTGGCCCGCTTCTGTTTCCTCCATCCGAACACCACCCTGGAGATGGTGGACGAGATCCTCGACTCAATGTGCTGAACGGGCCCAGGCCCGCTCCAGCACCGTGACCAATGTCTCGACCTCCTGAGCGCCCGGGATGGGCCAGGCCCCGTTGATGAGGAAGTAGGGCACGCCCGTCACCTCGAGCTCGTAGGCGGCGGACTCGTCCAGCCGCACCTCCCGGGCGTAGAGCTCGCCGCCAAGCACCTTGTCGGTCAGGCCCGCCTCGAGGCCGGCGGACGCGGCCACCTCGGCCAGCACGGCGTGGTCGGAAAGCAACCGCCCTTCGGTGAAATAGGCCGCGAACAGCCCTTTGATCAACGCGTCCTCACTGTCTTGACCTCGCGCCGCCTGCGCCAATCGGTGGGCGTCGAACGTGTTGCCCAGTTGGACCCGGTCGAAGCGAAACACCATGCCGACCTGGCGGCCGAGCTCGGTCAGCTGGGCCTGGCCCGCCTTGACCTGCTCGGTCCCCAACCCGTACTTCCGCGCCACCGCCTGCTCACTGGTGAGGTCCCGGCGGGCGGGCGCGTGCGGATCGAGCTCGTAGGACCGGTGGGCGACCTCGACCGCATCGCCGTGCTCGAACCGGGTGAGGGCGGCGTCGAGACGGTAGAACCCCAATGCGCACCATGGGCAGGCGAAGTCGGACCAGACCTGGATCTCCATGCGCCCACCAGAATACGAGCCGCTCAGGCGAGCCGGTCCTGCTCCGGCCAGCCCTCCGCTGCCGCCCATCAGCGTCCGACAGGTGGCACCGTCGATGGATCCGCGGACGATGTCGGCGTGGCCGGCGTGGCGCGTCGTCTCCCCGATGAGGTGCAGCAGCACCCAGCGGTGAGAGTCCGGTCTGCTGGTTCAGCCGGCCTGGACGGCTCGCTCGACATGGGCGCCCAGGGCCAACAAGCGCTCCTCGCTGCCCGCCGGCCCGATGAGTTGGAGGCTCGCCGGCAGCGGTCCGCCGGTGGGCACCGGCAGGGACAGGGCGGGGACACCGGCCAAATTGACGGGCAGCGTGTTGCGCGACACGAGGAGGTCGTCGCCCTCCTCCAGTCGTGGCGGGAAGATGGTCAGCGTCGGCGTCGCGATGACGTCGAACCGCTCGAAGGCGCCATGCAGCGCGCCCTGCAGCTCACGCTGCGCTCCCCAAGCGGCGCGGACGGTGCCGTCGTCGAACGACGAACCCATGGTCAGCCGCTCCTTCACGTCGGTCCCGATGCCGTCTGGGTCCTCACTCATGAGCTCGGCATCGGTGTGCCACGCCTCGACGACGAGGAGCAGGCCTGCCTGCAGGGTGGCATTGTCCCAGCTGTCGATGGACAGCTCGCTGCGGGACCATCCCGAAAGGCTCACGGCCCGATCGACTGCGGCCGTGATGACGGGGTCGGCGTCGACCGTCAGGACGCCCACCTGAACGTCGCGCCCGTGGTCGTCCGGGGCCATGGTGAAACCCGGCTCGAGAAGCTCCATGCCGACGTTCAGGCCGGCGACGTCCCGGGCCATCGGTCCGATGGTGTCGAAGCTCGGGGACAGCGGCCAGACACCCTCCAAGGAGATACGGCCCCAGGTGGTCTTCAGACCAGCCGTGCCGCAACACGCCGATGGGATCCGCACGGATCCGCCCGTATCACTGCCGTAGGCCACGTCCGCCTCACCGGTGGCGACGGCGACGGCCGAGCCGCTCGACGAGCCCCCCGGCACCAGCGCCGGATCGAGAGGGTTGACCGGCGTCCCGTACCAAGGGTTCACCCCGGTGACACCGAGCGCCAGCTCGTGCAGGTTGGTGCGGCCCACGATGCGCGCCCCGGCTGCCCGCGCCCCGGCCAGGCAAGCGGCGTCTCGCTCGGCCGGGCGGGCCCGCTGAGCGACAGCTCGGCAGCCGGCGGTCGTCGGCTCCCCCTCCATGTCGATGAGGTCCTTGACGGCCAGGCGTACGCCGGGGCCCGAGGTGTCATAGCGGGTGATGAAAGTGGTCACGTCGTCGTGGTCGTCGTGGGCAACGTGACCGTGGTGACCGTGGCTCCCGGCGGCAACTGGAACAGCGAAGCCGACGGTGACCCCGAGTAGTTCGTGATCTGGAAGCTGGTCGAGTCCTGGGCCACCTTGACGTAACCCAGGATGTTCTGCTGAGTGGTGCAGATGGTGCTCGTGCCGGCCACGCCCTTGGCCACCAGGTCCACACAGCTCATGTTGTTGAAGCCGCTGATCGACATGGTCGAGGAACCCACCTTGTCACCGGCCAGGCCGGCCACCAGCGAGACGCCCTTGAGGAAGTTCACCCAGTGCGACGGTGTATAGAAGTCGACGACGTTCTGCTCGTCGGCCGCACTGGCCTTGTCGAGTTTGTTGCACGACCACGAGGAGCCGGAACTGCTCTGGGTGCACAGATAGTTGCCCGACGAATTCACGATGAATTGAGTGCTCGAGGCACTTTGACCTGTCATGGTGAGGTGAAAGGCCAGCTCGTTGGTCGACGGGTTGACGGCGTAGACGATCGTGGCTGGTGAGCTGCCGGTCGTCGTGTAGGTGGCCTGGAACGGCACGTTCTGGCCCGCGTTGATTTTCTGAGTGAACGAATCGATGGTCGCCCTGTTGCCCTCAACGTTGTGGACCGTTTGCTTGACCTTGCTGATGGCACTGCACCCCGTGCCCACGATGCCGATGGCCATCAGTGCCGCCATGAGGAGCCCGGTCCGACTGCTGCGCTTCGACATGTCTGCCTCCTAGTCGTCACCCGTCGGAGAGAGGACGCTCGATGGACCGCGAGGTTACGACAGGCGGCACGGGAGGGGCCGGCTTTCCACCACGCCTGAACCGAGATCCTGGGCACCCACGGAGAACGAGCCGACGGGTCAGGCGGTGCTGGTGGCGCCGACTTCAACCGCATCGGCGTCGGTCGGAAGCTCCTGGCGGCCATGCCGGAGTCCGATCAGCGCGACCGCTCCGGCCACGGCCATGATGCCGCAGATGACGTAGAGCACCCTCTGGGTGGCGTAGGCGAAGTCCAGGGACACATAGTGCGGTATGGAAGCGACCGACGTACCGCCGTGCGACTGCGTCACCCGGGCAGCATCGGCCGCCGCGTGCGGATCGCCCATCCCCTTCAGCGACGCCGTCAAGTGGGAGCGGAAATTGAACAGGAGGATGGTGCCCAAGGCGGCCAAGCCCAGGCTGGCCCCGTAGTTGCGGATCGTCTGGGTGATGCCGGTCGCCTCGCCGTAGGAGAGATTGCCGGCCCGGTTGACCGCGTCGGTGTTGGCCGGCCCCAGCATGAGCCCCATGCCGGCGCCAGCGACGATGACCCACAGTTGCTGTTTGCTGAAGCTCAAGGTCGTCGCTTTAGATGCCCACAACCCGAAGCCCACCGCGGCAATGGCGCAGCCGAGCACCACGGCCCTCTTCGCCCCTTCCCGGTCGAGCATGCGGCCGCCTACCTGGGCGGCGATGACGAAGCCGAGGAAGAAGAAGAGCAGGAACAGGCCGGCCTGAGAAGCGGTCTTGTGCAGCGCGATCTGGGCGTATTCGCTGGCAAAGAAGAAGATCGGGATGAAGGCCATCATGGCGATCAACAGCACGAGGTTCTCGACGGCGAATGGGCGAATGCGGAAGATTGAGACCTTGATGAGCGGCGACTCCGTGCGCAGCTCGATCAGCACGAAGAGGGCGATGACAAATAGCCCGACGATGATGCAGGCCCAGGTGGCCGGGTTACCCCAGCCCCAGAGCGCCGACTGCTGGAGGCCGAAGATGCTCAGGCCGATGCCCGCCGCGATCAGCACAGCTCCGCGGTAGTCGATCGGCGCCCGGCGGTACTCGGTCTTGGGCTTCGACACGGCGATTAGGACGAGCGCGATCAGGGCGACGGGGATGTTCACCCAGAAGATGGCCCGCCACGTCCACTGGGTGAGGTAGCCGCCGAGAATGGGTCCGATTGCGGTCAGCCCTCCCGCGATCCCGAAGAACAGCGCCAGAGCCTTGCCTCGGTCGCGCAGGGGGAATGTGTTGACCACGATCGCCAGCGCGGCCGGGAACATCAGCGCGCCGCCAGCCCCCTGCAGCACCCGGAACCCGACGATCCATGCCTCTGCAACCGATCCCGTCGGGGTGAGACCGCACATGGTCGAGGCGCTGACGAAGACGATGACCCCGATCACGCACAACTTGGTGTGACCGAAGATGTCCGACAGCCGCCCACCGAGTGCGAAGAGCGCGGCCAGTGCGATCAGGTAGCCGTTGACGACCCATTGGACTCCCGTCGACGACAGGTTCAGCTCACGCTGGATGTTGGGCACCGCGATGGAGACGATCGTCTGGTCGATGAACGTCATGGAGACCGCGAAGATCATTGCGGCCAGTACCCAGTTGCGACCCTGCATCCCCGTCCTGCTCATTCCCGTCTCCCCGTTGTCGACTCCCAAGAAACCCTATCGGGGAGAACCCGCCATTCAATGGGTCCCGATGTGCCCGTCCATAGACTCGTTACGTGATAGCGGCGGGCGACGCATTCCAGCCCGTGCACGGCATCTACGTCGTGGTGCTCATCGTCACCGTCGTTCCCTGGGCGGCACTTGAGTTTCGCCGGGCTCTGCACCGCCGGCCCGGTGCGACCCGATCGGACCGGGGCAGCCAGTTCGTCGTGCGCGCCGGCGTCGGCGGTGGCATCTTGGTGGGCCTGCTGCTGGCGCACGCCGTACCCGCGGCACGGATCCACCCGGAAGCACTGGCGGCGTGCTTGGGCCTGGTGTTCGTGTGGTGTGGCGCCGGGCTGCGCATCTGGTGCTTCCGCACGCTGGGCACCTACTTCACGTTCACGGTGCAGACGAGCGGAGACCAGCCTGTCATCGACACCGGGCCTTATCGTTGGCTCCGCCACCCGAGCTACACCGGCATCCTGTTCGCCTACACCGGCATCGGCTTCTTCCTCGACAACTGGCTGGCCCCGCTCGCCATCCTGGTCGGTTCGTCGCTCGGGCTGGCCTATCGCATCCAGGTCGAGGAGCGCGCGCTGGTCGGCGAGATGGGAGACAGGTACCGGGACTTCGCCGCCACCCGCAAGCGGCTGATCCCCTACGTCTGGTGACGGCTCAGACGGAGGCGCCGGTATGGAGGGCCGAACCCCCACCGGCTGACGCCGTCGACGGCCGCCGGCGCACGGTCGCGCAGGCGAGGAGCAAGCAGAGGCCCACGCCGAAGAGGTAGGCAAAGCCGATCAGGCCCAGGACGCACGTCAGGGCAGCGGCTGCCCACGCGAGAGCACCCGCTCCGGGCTCCCCTCGAATGCGACCACGGTGCAGTGCCCAACCCACCAGGAGGACGAGGCCCACGATCACGACCGTGAGCAGTACCTCGGACAGGCCGAAGGCCTGCATGTAGGTCCTCGTCGGTGGCACCACCCAAGTGGTACCGGTCGGACGCGCGCGCTCGGTCACGTGGACGAAGAATGCCAAGACGAGCTGCGCCACCGCCACAAGCATGGCGAGGGCCAAGAACATCCGTGTGATCCGGTCGAGCCGCTTCATCGCCCACCACTCTTGCACCCGGCGACCCCCGATGCGATAGCCCGCACGTTTCGTGCATGACGCCGACTCGATCCCGTGACGGCCGACCTTGTTGACGCCATGAGGAAGAGGTGGAGGCGGTTTCGGACTCGTACCGCCATGGCGTGATCCGACACGGGACGGACGGAGTGGTCATGTGAGGTGCCGCACGTCGGGTACGGTCGTTCTGGGAGGGGGCACTCATGCGACACAGGACCGCTGGACCGGTCGCCTTCGTGGCCGCCGGAGTGATGTGGCTGGGCCTGATCATCGGGCTCGCACCGACAACGGCGTTGGCCGGCACGCCCGTGCCCGGCGCGCCCAACTGCCCGATGTTCCCGGCTGACAACGTCTGGAACACGCCTATCGCGAACCTGTCGGTCAACCCACTGAGCGCCGAATGGATGGCCAGCATGGACGCCTCCACGACCAACCTCCATCCCGACTTCGGGCCG
>DATNLP010000209.1:0-2554 GCA_035602795.1 Acidimicrobiales bacterium
ACGGCGGAGACCGAGTTCCAACAGCAGTACACCGCGCAGAAGAGCAGCAACTCCGTGCTGGTGCCGAACGACGAGAACGCCGCGCCGATCATCCACTACCTGCAGACGCAGGGCGTCAAGGCCAACACCTTCCCGGTGACCGGCCAGGACGCCACGCTGGTCGGCCTGCAGAACATCCTGTCGGGCTTCCAGTGCGGCACGGTGTACAAGCCGATCTTCCTGGAGGCCCAGGCGGCCGTCGCCCTCGCCCTCTACCTGCGGGCCGGGAAGACACCCCCGGCGTCGCTCGTGAACGGCAAGACCGAGGACACCACGGCAGGCGTGAGCGTCCCGTCGGTCCTCGAGACCCCCGAGTGGGTCACGTCGAAGAACATGAACGCCACCATCATCAAGGACAACTTCGTGCCGGCGTCGCAGCTTTGCACCGGCGCGTACGCGGCCGACTGCACGGCGGCGGGCATCTCGGGGTAGCAGCCTATGGACCGGCGGTCCCGGCTGGGTGTTTCCCAGCTGGGTAGTGTCGGCCCACAGAAGTACTGGCGAGCAGACCCCCCGCCCGGGTGCCGGGCGGGGGGTCTGTCACCCTAAGTTCCTCGCATCAGTTCGAGCCGTCGTCCGCCACAGGGGGTTCCAACATGACCGATGGTGTGCCACTGCTGGAGCTTCGGGGCGTGAGCAAGGTCTTCGGGGCCGTCCGGGCGCTGAGCAACATGAACCTCTCGGTCGAGGCCGGCAAGGTGACCGCCCTGGTGGGCGACAACGGGGCCGGCAAGTCGACGGCCATCAAGACCATCTCGGGTTTGTGGGAGCCCACCGAGGGTGAAGTCCTCTGGGAGGGGAGGCCCGTCCACGTCCACAGCCCCAAAGACGCCGAGGCGCTCGGGATCACGACGATCTACCAGGACCTCGCCCTCTGCGACAACCTCGACATCGTCCAGAACATGTTCCTCGGCCACGAGACGTTGCGCCACCGACTGCTGGACGAGACGTCCATGGAGCTGGCGGCCCGCCAGACGCTGGCCGACCTGCACGTGACCACCATCCGCTCCATCCGCCAGCCGGTGGCGTCGCTCTCAGGCGGCCAGCGTCAGTCGGTGGCCGTGGCGAAGGCGGTCATGCGGGAGGCCAAGCTCGTGATGTTGGACGAGCCCACTGCCGCCCTCGGCGTGGCGCAGACGCAGCAGGTGCTCGATCTGATCAAGCGGCTCTCCAGCCAGGGCACGGCGGTGCTGCTTATTTCGCACAACCTCAACGATGTGTTCGAAGTGGCCGACGTGATCGCGGTCCTCTACCTCGGCCAAATGGTGGTGGAGGGCCCGGCGGCGGACTTCGACCGCCAGGTCGTCGTCGACTACATGACCACAGGCGAGTCCTCGCGGGTGGCGGGGTGATCGGGCGATGACTGACAAGGTCGACGAACCCGTCGCTTCGGGTGAGAGCCCGGAGGGCCGGGCGGCAAACGAAGCCGGCACCCCTGAGAGCGCCATCGCGCCCGACGCGCTCGTCGTGCTCGCGCCGGACGTCCTCGCCGATTCGCTCGGTGACTACCTGCGAGCCTGGTGGAAGCGAATCCGCGGAGGTGAGAGCGGGGCGCTCCCCATCATCATGGGGCTCATCGTCATCTGCATCTTCTTCGAGGTGAAGTCGAGCGCCTTCCTGACGTCGGCCAACATCGTCAACCTCTTCATTCAGGCGACCTTCTTCATCCTTCTGGGCATGGCCGAGCTCTACGCCCTGATTCTCAGCGAGATCGACCTCTCCGTGGGTTTCGTCGGCGCGGTGGGCGCCGCCATCGCCCTGGCACTGATCGGAGCGCCGCAGAACTGGCCCTGGTGGGCCGGGATCATCGTGGGCATGGCCGCCTGTGCCGTGATCGGCGCCTTCCAGGGCCTGATCATCACGAAGCTCAAGATCCCCTCCTTCGTCGTCACCCTGGCCGGCCTCCTGGGTTGGCAGGGCGTCCTCATTTACGTCTTCGACGTCGACAAGGGCGCCGTCGGCGGGGTGATCACGGTCTCCAACAGCGTCATCGACGACCTCGTGAGCGGAAGCATGACGCCGGCGGCAGGGTGGATCCTGCTCGTCGTGATCGTGGGCCTCTACGCCTTGACCGTTATCCTTCGCACGACACGGCGCCGGGCTCAGGGGCTGAGCGTGCCTCCGCTCAGCATCACGCTCATGACAGTGGCCGCCGTCGCCGTCGCCGGCATCGTGCTGGTGTACATCTGCAACTTGAACCGGGGCGTCGCGACACCCGTCGAGGGGGTGCCGTGGGTGATCCCCGTCGTCCTGATCATCTTGGTCGCCCAGTCGTTCCTGATGGCCCGGACCCGGCTCGGCCGCTACATCTACGCCATTGGAGCCAGCCCCGAGGCCGCCCGGCGGGCGGGGATCAAGGTGGACAGGATCCGCACCATCGCCTTTGCCCTCTGCAGTCTCACGGCCGGCCTCGCCGCCGTGGTGTACGCGTCGCGGCTGGGCTCCATCTCGGTCGGGTTCGACGGGGGCACCTATGTGCTCTACGCCGTGGCCGCGGCCGTGATCGGCGGGGCCA
>DATNLP010000250.1:0-8718 GCA_035602795.1 Acidimicrobiales bacterium
GGGCCATGCTCGACCTCTTCGACGAGGTGCTCGCCTGATCCGCCGTTTCTGACGCCCCGTCAGGTCCCGGCTACGCTCGATGCCCATGTCCGAGCCCCTGCCGAAGATCATCTCGGTCGACGACCACGTCGTCGAGCCGCCCAACGTGTGGCAGGACCGCCTCCCTTCCAAGTACGCCGAGGTGGGGCCGCGGGTGGTCCGGGCGCCCATGCCCGAGGTCGAGTTCAGGGGCGGGTCGCTCAAGGTCAAGCCGGGCTCGGCGGGCGTGCCGGTCGACTGGTGGTACTACGAGGACCTGAAGCGCCCGCTCCTGCGGGTGGACTCCGCCGTCGGCGTGCCCCGCGACGAGGTGACCATGAAGGGTGTCACCTACGAGGACATGCGGCCGGGCTCCTACGAGGTCAAACCGCGGCTCGATGACATGGACGCCAACCACATCGAGGCGGCGCTGTGCTTTCCCACCTTCCCGCGCTTCTGCGGGCAGACCTTCACCGAGGCCAAGGACCGCGAGCTCGGCCTGCTCTGCGTCGAGGCCTACAACGACTGGATGGTCGAGGAGTGGTGCGGTGACGCCGGCGGTCGGCTCATCCCGCTCTGCCTCGTCCCGCTGTGGGACGCCGAGCTGGCGGCGGCCGAGGTGCGCCGCAACGCGGACCGCGGGGTCCGGGCCGTGTGCTTCAGCGAGATCCCGCCCTTCCTCGGGCTCCCCTCCGTGCACGACCCCGACCACTACTGGGACCCCTTCTTCCGGGCCTGCGCCGAGACGCGGACCGTGGTCAACATGCACATCGGGTCGTCGTCCAAGATGCCCTCGACGTCGGCTGACGCCCCGCCGGCCGTGGGCTCGACGCTGACCCACACCAACGCCACCTTCTCGCTGGTCGACTTCCTCTTCAGCGGGGTCTTCGTGCGCTTCCCGGACCTGAAGGTGGCCTACTCGGAGGGGCAGATCGGCTGGATCCCCTACATCTTGGAGCGGGCGGACCGGGTGTGGGAGGACAACCGCGGCTGGGGCGGCGTGGCCGACATCGTGCCCGAGAAGCCGTCGAGCTACTTCAAGGACCACGTGTGGGGCTGCTTCTTCGACGACGCCCACGGCCTGAAGTCGGTCGACGAGATCGGCGAGGACAACATCACCTACGAGTCGGACTACCCGCACTCGGACTCGACCTGGCCCCGCACGCGCCAGATCGCCGAGGAGCAGATGGCCGACCTGACCGACGAGCAGCGACGCAAGATCGTGCGGGGCAACGCCATAAAGCTGTTCGGCCTCGACCTCGCCGCCTGACCGTCGCGCCGAGGCGTCGCCCGGTTCCCGACCCATGGACCTGCGCTACACCCCGGCCGAGCAGTCGTTCCGCGCCGAGCTGCGGGCCTGGCTGGCCGCCACCCTGCCCGGGGTGGGGGCGCCACCGCCCCAGGACGACTGGCCCGCCCGGCGCGCCTACGACCTGCGCTGGCAGCGGCTGCTCTACGACGCCGGCTACGCCGGGGTGGACTGGCCGGCCGAGGGCGGCGGGCGCGGCGCCTCGCCGGTGGAGCAGCTGATCTTCAAGGAGGAGTGCGAGCGCGCCGGGGCGCCCTACGTCGGGGTCTCCTTCGTCGGGTTGCTGCACGCCGGGCCCACCATCATCGCCGAAGGCACGCCGGCGCAGAAGGAGCGGTACCTGCCGGGGATCCTGCGCGGCGAGGAGGTCTGGTGCCAGGGCTTCAGCGAGCCCGACGCCGGCAGCGACCTGGCCTCGCTGCGCACGCGGGCCGTGCGCGACGGCGACGACTACGTGGTGACGGGCTCGAAGATCTGGACGTCGCACGCCGAGGTGGCCGACTTCTGCGAGCTGCTCGTGCGCACGGGCGACGAAGGCAACCGCGGCATCACCTGGCTCATCATGCCGATGGACGCCGCCGGTATAGAGATCCGGCCACTGCGCACCATCGAGGGCACCACCGAGTTCGCCGAGCTGTTCCTCAACGACGTGCGCGTCCCGGTGGCCAACCGGGTGGGCGAGGAGAACGACGGGTGGCGGGTCACGATGGTGACGCTGTCCTTCGAACGCGGCACCGCCTTCGTCGGGGATCTGCTCGAGTGCGTGCGGCACCTGGGCGAGGTGCGCCGCCTGGCCGAACGGCTCGGGCTGCGGGGCGACGAGGGGCTGGCCCGGCGCATCGGCCACCTGGTGGCGGCCTTCGACGCGTTGTGGGCGCTGACCAAGCGCAACGTGTCCGAGGCGGCCCAGACCGGGGTCCCGGGCATCGGTGGCTCCGTGTTCAAGCTCGCCTTCTCCGAGCACGCCCAGGCGCTGGGCAACCTGGCCGTGGAGGTGCTGGACCGCGCCGCGCTGTGCGCCGACGAGCTGGACGGTCCCGATGGCAGCGCGCTGGGCAACGCGGAGCAGCTGCACGCCTGGTTCAAGTCCATCAACCTGACCATCGCCGCCGGCACGTCGCAGGTGCAGCGCAACATCGTGGGCGAGCGCATCCTCGGCCTGCCCCGGTCCCGCTGATGGACTTCCGCGTCGGCGACGACCAGCGCCGGCTGGCCGAGGGCATCCGCTCCATGCTGGCCGGGCGCCTGCCGCTCGAACGGGTGCGCGCCCGCGAGGGTGACGAGCGCGCCATCGCGGCCGAGGACTGGGCGGCGCTCGGCGAGACCGGCGTGTTCGCGCTGACGCTGCCCGAGCCGGCGGGCACCGGCCTCGGGCTGGCCGACGCCGTCATTGTGTTCGAGGAACTGGGTCGGGCGCTGGTGCCGGGCCCGCTCGTCGGGACGTTCCTGGCCGCCGCCGCCGGGCTGGTCGACGGCGCGGCGGAGGGCCGGGCCTCCGTCGGCGTGTACTGCGCCGGGCGTCCGGAACCGGTGCTGGTGGAGCACCTCGGCTCGCTCGACGCGCTGTTGGTGCTCGACGCCGGCGGGCCGCCCCAGCTGTTGGCGCCCGCCCCGTCCGGCGGCGCGCGCCGCGCCGCCCACCCGCTCGACCCCTTGACCCCGCTGTGGCAGCTGCGGTCGATCCCCTTCGGCGGCACGGTGCCCGGCGACGACGGGCGCCTGTGGCGCGACGGGGCGCTCCTCACGGCCGCGCTCCAGGTGGGCCACGCGGCGGAGGTGCTCGACCGGGCCGTGGCCTACGCCAAGGAGCGCCACCAGTTCGGCAAACCGATCGGCAGCTTCCAGGCCGTCAAGCACCTGTGCGCCGACATGCTGGTGCGGGCCGAGGTGGCGCGGGCGGCGGTGCACGCCGCGGCCTGCCTGGCCGACGAGCCCGATGTGGCCGCCGCCGAGGCGGCGTCGGCCGGGGGCGCGCCGGGGCAGCTGCTCGAGCGCAGCGTCTCCGGCGCCAAGCTGCTGGCCGACGAGGCGGCACTGGTCAACGCGCGGGCCGCCATCCAGGTGCACGGGGGCATGGGCTTCACCTGGGAGGTGCCGCTCCACCTGCACCTGAAGCGCTCCCGGCTGCTCTCGACGACCTTCGGCACGCCGGCCGAGCTGGCGGCCGCCCTGGCCGTCTCCGCCTGAGCGAACATGGGCGTGTCCCGGCGAACGGAGCTCCGACTATGACCGACCCTGCCCTCATTCCCTCCGACGTGGTGCGCGCCGTGCCCGAGGGCCAGGTCGTCTACGGCATGCAGCTGCCGATCCAGTCGCAGTCGACGCTGTACGTGGCCGACTGGGAGAAGGAGGCCGGCCCGGACGAGTTGGCGCGCGTCGCCCGCGCCGCCGACGACGCCGGGTTCTTCTACCTCGGCGTGTGCGACCACACCGCCATCCCGCGCCGGCTGGCCGACGCCATGGGCACCATCTGGTACGACACGACGGCCACGCTGGGCTGGCTGGCCGCACTGACCACACGCACCCACCTGCTCTCGCACGTGCTGATCCTGGCCCAGCGCCACCCGTTGCGCGCCGCCAAGGAGCTCTCGACGCTCGACCTGCTCTCGGGCGGCCGCGTGATCGTGGGCGTGGGCGCCGGCCACGTGCCCGAGGAGTACGAGCTGTTCACCGGCGGCTTCGACCAGCGCGGCCGCCACACCGACGAGGCGGTCTCGGCGCTGGCGCGCTGCTTCACCGAGGAATTCCCGGAGCTCCCCGGCCCGCGCTTCCCGGCGCACGACATGGGACTGGGGCCGCGTCCGGTGCGCACGCCCCGTCCGCCCATCTGGATCGGCGGCTCCTCGCCGGCCGCGCTGCGCCGCACGGCGGCCTTCGGCGACGGCTGGCTGCCCCAGGGCACACGCCGGCGTGACCTGCCCGGCCAGATCGCCCGCCTGCGCGAGCTGCGCGAGGAGCTGCGCGGCGGCGCCCCGCTCGACATCGGCACCATCGTGGAGCCCATCTACCTGACCTCGGGCGGGTCCGGCTGGGAGCTACCCAGCTGGGTCGTCAGCGGCGGGGCGGAGAGGGTGGCCGAGTCGCTGCGCGAGCTGGTCGGCATGGGCGTCAACCACCTCCAGGTGCGGTTCATGGCCCGGTCGGCCGGGGAGCTGTGCGACCAGACCGCCCGCTTCGGCGCCGAGGTGGGGCCCCTGCTGAACGCCTGAAGGGTCGCCGGTCCTAGGGTGAATGGCACAAATGTCGTTCTTCGCCTTCTTCATCGGCTTCGTCCTTCTCGTCTGGGTCCTCCTGCTCCAGGTGGCGGTGCGCCCGGTGCCGCGCGTGATCCGGCTGGGGCTGCCAGTCATCATCGGGGTCATCGGGCTGTTCGAGCTCACCTCCTACGCCAACAGCCACCACCACCCGGCGAGTTCGGCCTGGGCCTGGGTGCTGGGCACGTTGCTGGTGGGGGCGATCGGCCTCGGGATCGTGCGCGGGCTGACGGTCAAGATCTGGACGGCCGGCAACTGGGTGTTGCGCCAGGGGACGCCGGTGACCATGGCGCTGTGGCTCGTCTCCCTCGCCGTGCACTTCGCCGGCGACGTCTTCGGGTCGCATGCGCACGACGGAACGGGCCTCGAGTCGGCCAGCTTCCTGCTCTACCTCGGGCTGACCCTGGGCGTGCAGACGGCCGTGGTGCACCGGCGGGCGCAACCGCTGTGGTCACAACTCGGTCCCCAAGCAGGCAACCCGCTGCAGGTGCACTTCACGCAGGCGCCGGGCGCCATGTTCACCTTCTTCCGCACGGGCGGTGGCCCGCCGCCGGGCCCGGGCGGCCCGCCGCCGAGCTCCTACGACGACCCGAACATCATCGACGCCGAGGTGGTGGAGGACGACGACGACCACGGGCCACGGCCCGAGCTGCCTCCGTCGCGCTGAACCTCCCTACACTCGGCGCCCATGCCCACCCCGGCGCGCTCGTTCAGCCAGCGGCCCTACGTCGGCCCCCCGGGGTCGACCGAGCTGGTGCTGGTCCGGCACGGCGCGTCGGCCGACTCGGTCGAGGGCGAGACCTTCGAGCTCGTCGAGGGCCAGGGCAACCCGCCGCTCTCCGACATGGGGCGGCACCAGGCCGAACAGGTGGCGCTGCGCCTGGCCCACGAGCCGTTCGACGCGCTCTACGTGAGCACGCTGCAACGCACGGCCCAGACGGCGGCGCCGCTGGTGGCGCGCCGTGGCATGACGCCCGTCGTCGACGCCGACCTGCGCGAGGTCTTCCTCGGCGAGTGGGAGGGCGGCCTGCTGCGACAGAAGGCGGCCGACCAGGACCCGCTGTGGGAGAAGGTGCTGCGGGAGCAACGCTGGGACGTGGTGCCCGGTGCCGAGTCGCGGGAGGTGTTCGCGGGCCGGCTGCGCCGCGCCGTGGAGCGCATTGTCGCCGCCCACCCCGGCGGGCTGGTCGTCGCGTTCAGCCACGGCGCGGCCATCGGCGAGATCCTGGCCCAGGCCACGAGCTCTGTTCCCTTCGCCTTCCTGGGGGCCGACAACGCCTCCATCTCCAAGATCGTCGTGCACGAGGACCGCTGGGTCCTGCGCGGCTACAACGACACCGCCCACCTCACGGGCGAGTAGGCGCCAACTCCGGCAGCGCGCGGATGGCGTCGAGCGCCTCGGGATTCTCGAGCGCGCCCACGTTGCGCACCGGTCGGCACGCCACGACGTCGGCCACGGCCAGCTCGGCCAGCTTGCCCGAGCGGGTCCGGGGCAGGTCGTCCACGGCGACCACGACGGCCGGGACGTGCCGCGGCGAGCACTCGGTGCGGAGTCGCCGGCGCACCTCGTCCTCCAGCTCGCCGTCGAGCGCCACCCCGGGCGCCAGCCGCAGCAGCAGCACGACGCGGGTGTCGCCCTCGACGCTCTGACCGAAGGCCAGCGCCTCGAGCACCTGGGGCATGCGCTCGACCACCCGGTAGATCTCGGCCGTCCCGATGCGCACCCCACCGGGATTCAGCGTCGTGTCGCTGCGGCCCGAGATCACCATCCCGTCGTGCTCGGTCCAGCGGGCGAAGTCCCCGTGCGCCCAGCGCCCGGGAAAGCGCTCGAAGTAGGACGCCCGGTAGCGATCGCCCGTCGGGTCGCCCCAGAAGCCGAGCGGCATGGAGGGGAAGGGGCTGTCGCACACCAGCTCGCCCTGCTCCCCGGGTCGTTGGCGCAGCGACGCACCGCTCGGATCTACCACGTCGACGTCCATGCCCAGGCCGGGGCCTTGGATTTCGCCCGCCCAGACCGGCCGGGTGGGGTCGCCCAGCACGAAGCACGAGCACAGGTCGGTCCCGCCCGACATGGAGGCCAGGTGGACGTCCGCCTTGATGGCGTCGTAGACGAAGGCGAACTCGTCGGCCCCCAACGGCGAGCCGGTGGAGCAGAGGGTGCGCAGCGACCCGAGCTCGTGCGTGCCCACGGGACGACATCCCGACTTGCGCAGGCTCAGCAGATATTTGGCCGACACCCCGAGCAGGCTGACCTCCTCTCGCTCGACCACCTCGAAGAGCGCGTCCGGGCCCGGGTGCATGGGATGCCCGTCGTAGAGCACGGCGGTGGCCCCACCGGCCAGCACCGACACCAGCCAGTTCCACATCATCCAGCCGGTGCTGGTGACGTAGAGCACGCGGTCGCCCGGCCGGATGTCGCAGTGCAGCATGTGCTCCTTGCGGTGCTGGAGCAGCAGGCCGCCGGCGCGGTGGACGATGCACTTGGGCACCCCGGTCGTCCCCGACGAGAACAGAACAGCCGCCGGGTGGTCGAAGGGCAGGCTGGCGCAGGCCGGCGCACGGACGCCCCCGCGCCCGGTGCCCACGAACTCCTCCCAACCCCGCCGACCCACGACGGCCCGTCGCAGCCCGGGCAGTCCCGCCGTCACCTGCTCCACGTGGGCCCGCACGTCGTAGTCGACGCCCTTGTAGCGGTAGGTGTCGGCCGCCACCAGCAGCGACGGCTCAATCTGCGCGAAGCGGTCGATCACCGCCTCGGGCCCGAAGTCGGGCGACGTGCCGGCGTAGACCGCGCCGATGGCGACGGTGGCCAGGAAGGTGACCACGGCCTCGGCCCCGTTGGGCAGCACGGTGGCCACGCGGTCGCCCGGGCCCACGCCGGCGGCCCGCAGCGCCCCCGACGCCGCCCCAACCTCGGCCCGCAACGCGTCCCAGCTCAACACCCTCCGCCCGCCCGATTCGTCCAACGCGATCAGCGCCGGGCCGGGCCCGGACGTCGCCAGCAGGTTGGCGGCCAGGTTGAGCCGGGACTCGGGGAAGAACCTCGCCGCGGGCATGGTGGGGCCGGCTTCGAAGGCCGGGCCTCGCCGTTCCCCCACGACGCCGGTGAAGTCCCACACGAGTGACCAGAACGCGTCGGGCTCGCGCACCGACCACCGGTGCAGCGCGAGCTGGTCGCTCGCTCGCGCCGCGCTCATGAAGCGGGCCATGGCCGTGGCGGCCGCCCGTTCCGCCGACGGCGACCACAGCGGTCCCTCGGTCACGGCTCCCGGGCCCACGACCACGGGTAGTCCGGATCGGCGACCTGGCGCGCCTCCTCGCTCAGGCCGAGCCGGTCGAAGGCGTCGATCATCACCGCCACTTCTTCGGTCCGCGTCTCGTCCGCCGCCCGTTCCATGCTCCCGGGTTGCGGCCCGTGCACGAAGCCGGCCGGGTGCATGGAGATGGAGCCGACGCCGATACCCGAGCCGGACCGGCTCATGAAGTCGCCCGCGGCGTAGAAGAGGACCTCGTCGGTGTCCACGTTGGCGTGGTGGTACGGCACCTTGATCGCCTGCGGGTGGAAGTCGTAGGGGCGCGGCACGAACGAGCACACCACGAAGTTCGGGCCGGCGAAGGTCTGGTGCACCGGCGGGGGCTGGTGGATGGCCCCCACGATGGGCTCGAAGTCGTGGATCGACAGGGCGAAGGGGTAGAGGCACCCGTCCCAGCCGACGACGTCGAAGGGGTGGCGGGCGTGCACGTGGCGGGTCAGACCGGCGCGGTTGCGCACCAGGACCGGCACCTCCTCGCCCTCCTCGGTGAAGGGTGCGTCGGGGCCGCGCAGGTCCCGTTCGGAGAAGGGCGCCCCCTCCAACAGCTGCCCGCGTCCCGAGAGGTACCTGGCCGGGATCGTCACGTGGCCCGCTGCCTCGAGCACGAGCGCGCGCATCCCTTCGGGCCCGGGCCGCCAGCGGTGCGTGGTGCCTGCGGGAATGACGACGTAGTCCCCCGGGGCCACCTCGAGCACACCGAAGCTGCTCTCCAGCCGGCCGCCGCCCTCGTGCACGTACACCAGCTCGTCGCCGCAGGCGTTGCGATAGATCGGCCCGGCGGTGTCGGCCGACATCCACGACAGCACGAGGTCACCGTTGCCGA
>DATNLP010000233.1:0-4762 GCA_035602795.1 Acidimicrobiales bacterium
CGGCAACCGTATCGGGAACGCGGGGAACGCAGCACCCGCCAACATGGCCGTGCGGTCCAGCACCGGGGCCACCGGTACGCCCGCCGCCACGAGCGCGGTCACCAGGTCCCCGCGCCGCCGGCCGGCGATGGCGTGGGCGACCGCCTTCTGGAGTTCGACCCCCCGCCGCGTGCGCTCGCCGAAGTCGATGTCCGCCAGGTCGTCCAGAGCCAGCTCGTGACACAGGCTGGACCAGAAATGCTCCTCGTTCACCACGCCCAGCGCGATCTGTCCGCCGTCGGCGGTGTCGAAGAGTCCGTAGCCGGGCACGTCCGTGTCCCGCCGACCACCCTGCCCGCTCGAGGGGCTGTTCCGTCCCGTCCAGGTGGACAAGACGTCGGTCATGGCGACGTCGAGGTAGGCGCCGGTTCCGGTGCGGCCCCGTCCGAGGAGGGCGGCGCAGATGCCGAAGGCGGCCGTCACACCGGCCGCCAGGTCGGCCGCCGGGAGCGGTGGCATGGCGGCCGCACCGCCCTCGGGGGCCAGCGCCGCGGCCCAGGCCTGGTAGTTGACGTCGTGGCCGGGCATCGCCGCCCGTTCGTCGTGCTGGCCGTAGCCGGAGATGGAGCAGTAGACGACGCCCGGGTTGGACGCGCGCACGACGGCGTCGTCCAGGCCGAGCCGGGCCATGACGCCGGGCCGGAACCCCTCCACCACCACGTCGGCCTCGGCGGCGAGGTCAAGGGCACGGTCCCGATCGGCCTGCGCCTTGAGGTCCAGCACCACGCTGCGCTTGCCGGCGTTGATCTCCTCGAAGAGCCCCGCGTAGTGGCGCATGGGATCGCCACCGGGGGGTTCCACCTTCAGGACGTCCGCACCGAGGGCGGTCAACAGGGATGTGGCGTAGGGCCCCGGTCGCCAGATGCTCAGGTCGAGGACCCGCACGCCGGACAAGAAGGAGGTCGTCCGCTCGGCCATCGGGTCGAGAGTCTTGCAGTTGCGGTGACGGTTACCCTCATCGGGTGCTCGGCTTCTTCTCGTTCACCGAGATCACGGACCCCTCGGCGCATGAGGTCTACAACGCCTGGCACCAGCTCGACCACCTGCCCGAGCAGTTCGGCGTCGACGGCATCACCTTCGGCGAGCGCTGGGTGCGCTCACCGCGCTGCCAGGCGGCCGAGGCGGCAACGAGCACCCTGCTCGAGCGCTTTCACTACATGACGCTGTACCTCCTGCGAGACGAGCGCGTGTTGCAACCGTTCTTCGACCTCGCGGTCCGGCTGCGGGCCGAAGACCGCTTCTTCTCGGAGCGCCACGCCTTGCTCTCCGGGCCCTTCGAGGTGACCGGACGCTGGGCGGCGGCGCGGGTCGCGGTGTCGCCGGCCGTCATTCCGCACCGCCCCGCCCGGGGCGTCTACGTGGTCGTCGGGCCCCCGGTGGATGGCGCCGAGCTGATCGAACAGCCCGGCGTGGCCGGAGCCTGGCAGTTCGCCGATCACCCGAGCGGTCGCCACGTGACGGTGGCCTTCGTCGACGGCGACCTGTGGGCGGTGGCCGGGCTGCTGGGACCGCCCAGCGTGGCCGGTGCGCTGCCCGAATGGGCCGGACCTCTGGAGCGAGTCGATGCCTACCATTGGGACTGGTTCGCTACGCTGACGCCCCAATGACCAGTCAGAGCAAGTCGAAGGCCCAGCGCAGGGCGGAGAATCAGCGCCGGGCCGAAGAGAAGCGCCGAGCCGAGCAGCGCCGGCAGCGGATGCGCATTGGCATCAGGGTCGGCGGCGTCGTCGTGGTGATCGTGGCCGCCGTGGTGATCATCACCCAGGTCACGGGCGGAGGTCACCCGAGCTCGTCGGCCCTCAGCAACACCCCTCCGCAGTTGAAGGACCCGCACGTGGCGCTCTCACCCGTTCCGGCCTCCATGTCGTCCACCTGGGTGCAGCCCCCCGCCGGCACGCCCGGGCCCGAGACCGTCCCCATCCCGAGCGGGCCCAAGTTGGCCACCCTGGTCAACGCCGCCACCGGCCAGACGGTGGACGGTGTGCAGTGCCAGGCGGGCGAGCAGTTAGAGGTCCATGTCCATACGCACCTCACCATCTTCGTGGACGGCAAGGAGCAGGTGATCCCCTACGGCATCGGCATTCCCGGCTTCCAGGCCGTGTCGACCCCCGAGGGCCCCTTCGTCGAAACCGGCAGTTGTTTCTACTGGTTGCACGTCCACGCCAACGACGGCGTCATCCACGTCGAGTCGCCGAGCCTGACCATGAGCTTCAACCTCGGGATGTTCTTCGACGAGTGGGGCGTGCCCCTGAGCAAGACGCAGGTCGGGCCGGCCAGCGGCAAGGTCACCGTCTTCTTCACGGCTCCCGGCAAGAAGCCGGGCATCTACACCGGCGACCCCAACAACCTCCCGCTCGGGTACCACTACCAGATTCAGCTCGACGTCGGCACGCCGATCGTGGCGCCGGTGCAGATCACGAACTGGGGCGGTCTGTAGACCGGTGGAGGTCGATGCGATCGTCGTCGGCCTCGGACCAGGGGGTGAAGAGGTCGCCGGCTCGCTGGCGGAAGCCGGCCTCGAAGTGGTCGGCATCGAGGCCGAGCTCGTCGGCGGCGAGTGCCCGTACTGGGGGTGCATCCCCTCGAAGATGATGGTGCGCGCCGCGGACCTGCTGGCCGAGGGCCGGCGCATCCCCGGCCTGGCGGGCGCCTCCGTGGTCACGCCCGACTGGTGGACCGTGGCCGCCCGCATCCGCAACGAGGCCACCGATGCCTGGGACGACACGGTCGCCGTGCAGCGGTTCGAGGGCAAGGGCGGGCACTTCGTGCGCGGCCGGGCGCGGCTCACCGGGTCGTCGTCGGTCGAGGTCGACGGCCAAAGCTTCAGAGCGCGTCGCGCCCTGGTGGTGGCGGCCGGCCAGAAGGCCTGGGTCCCCCCGATGTTCGAGGCGGTCCCGCATTGGACCAATCGCGGCGCGGTGGCCGCCGAGGTGCTGCCGGCGTCGCTGCTCGTCATCGGAGGCGGCGCCGTCGGCCTCGAGGTCGGCCAGGCCCTGTCCCGCTTCGGCACGCGGGTGACGGTGGTCGAGCAGGGTGAGCGCCTGGTCGAATCGGAGGAGCCCGAGGCGTCGGAGCTGATGGCCGACCTTCTCCGGCGCCAGGGGATGGAGGTGCACATCGGGGCGGACATCGAACGGGTGGAGCGGAGCGGCGCCACGGGGGCCTCGGTGCACCTGGCGGGGGGCCGCGTGCTCACCGGCGAGCGCATGCTCGTGGCCACCGGGCGGCGCAGCGACCTGGCCTCGCTCGGCGTCGGTGCGCTGGGCCTCGACGAGAGCGCCCGGGCCATCTCCGTCGACGGGCGCCTGCGGGCGGCCCCGGGGGTGTGGGCGGTCGGCGACATCACGGGGAAGGGCGCCTACACCCACGTCGCCCTGTACCAGGCCCGGCTGTGCGCGGCCGACGTCCTCGGCCGCCCGTTGCCCGAGGCCGACTACCGCGCCCTGCCCCGGGTCACCTTCACCGACCCCGAAATCGGCTCGGTCGGGCAGACCGAGGCGCAGGCTCGGGCGGACGGCGGCGACGTGGCCGTGTACTGCGAGCCCATCGCCGACTCGGCGCGCGGCTGGATCCACCGGGGCGAGGGCTTGGTCAAGCTGGTGGTGTCCGACGGCGTCCTGGTCGGTGCCACGTCGATGGCCCCGGCCGGCGGCGAGGTGCTGGGTCTGTTGACCCTGGGCGTCCACACCCGGGTCGACGTCGAAACCCTGCGCTCCATGATCTTTGCCTACCCCACGTTCCACCGGGCCATCGAGTCGGCGGTGTGGTCGCCGCCGAGGAGCGCCTCGAAGATGGCCGGAGCTTGATGCGGCAGCAATGAGAGGTGTCCCTCTCCCGGTACGACCGTCACGGTGGCGTTCGGGATGTGGTGCTGCAGAAAGGCGCGGTAGCCCGGTGGCCCGGTCGTGTCGTCGGAGCCTTCCCAAATCTGCACCGGCACGCTGATCTCCTCGAGCTCGAACCCCCAGGGATCACCGAAGATCCGGTAGTCCTGGATCGGCCCTTCCGTGCCCTGGCGCAGCGATTCACGGAGGAAGGAGAGGGCGAGCTCAGGTGGCCCGAACTCGGTCAGCACCGTCCGGTCGACGGGCGGGAAGGACCGCATGACGACGCGCAGGAGGCGTGTGTTGCTCGCATTGACGATGCTCACCTTCATGATGACCGAGGCCAGTGCCGGCGCGTGCCGGGACAGGTAGAGCAACACACGATCGTCGAAGGTCAACCCCCGCGAGGTCCCGTAGCGGTCGAGCGGCACCGAGCTCGACAGCAACGCGGCCGCCGTCACCCGGCCCCCGAGCTTGGCTGCGCACACGGATGCGTACGGCCCACCGGCCGACCAGCCCATGACCGCGAAGCGGCGGATCCCGAGCGAATCGGCCAGGTCGGCCACGTCGCGGGGCCAGTCAACCAGCCGTCGGCCCGGCTGATAGGTCGAGAGGCCCATGCCGGGCCGGTCCGGAGAGAGCAGCCTGACACGCTTGGCCACCGCGGCGTCGTGAGCGGGAGCGGCGTCGAGGCGCGAGCTGAGGCCGCCGTGGCAGCTGATGACGGGAAAGCCGGTCGGGTCCCCGTACTCCTCGTAGGCCAGCTCCCTCCCGTCGGGAAGTGTCACGATTCCGGTCACGCCGATGGGGCCTCCCTCCGTCCCGTCACGACGGGGTCATCCGGCGCCAGCGGCCGGGGGGCAGCTACCCGCACGAGAGCACGCTATAGGGTGCGGGCA
>DATNLP010000324.1:0-4974 GCA_035602795.1 Acidimicrobiales bacterium
CTCACATTGGTTCTTAACACGCCAGGCGGCGCTCGTGGCGCGCCGTTGTCACGCGCACCACATGGGTATCCGCCGCGCTCGCGTTGTCACGCGTGCACCATCACCACCTCAGCAGAATGCAACAAGGTCCGATCGCGTCACCCGCACCGCGGAGGGTGCGCTCCCGCGTGTCGTGCCCCTACCGAAGGACGATCTCGTCCCCGTCCACGTCGACGGTGACCGTCGACCCGTCGAGGTACTTGCCTTCCAGTAACGCCAGCGCCAGCGGGTCCTCGATGTTGCGCTGCAGCACGCGCCGCAGCGGCCGCGCCCCGTAGTCGGGGTCGTAGCCGGCCCGGCCCAGCCACGTCTCGGCCTCCGGGGTCACCACCAGGGTCAGCCGGCGCTCGGCCAGCCGCGCCCGCAAGCGACCCAGCTGGATCCCCACGATCACCTGGAGGTCGTCCCGGCTCAGCGGCTTGAACCGCACGATCTCGTCGATGCGGTTGATGAACTCCGGCTTGAAGTAGTCGCCCGGCTCGCCCTTGAGGTTCGACGTCATGATGAGCACGGTGTTGGTGAAGTCCACCGTGCGCCCCTGCCCGTCGGTCAGGCGCCCGTCCTCGAGCACCTGCAGCAAAATGTTGAACACGTCCGGATTGGCCTTCTCCAGCTCGTCGAGCAGCACGACCGAATAGGGCCGCCGCCGCACCGCCTCGGTGAGCTGCCCGCCCTCGTCGTAGCCGACGTAGCCCGGTGGCGCGCCCACCAGGCGCGACACGGTGTGCTTCTCCTGGTACTCGCTCATGTCGATGCGCACCATCGCCCGCTCGTCGTCGAAGAGGTACTCGGCGAGCGCCCGGGCCAGCTCGGTCTTGCCCACGCCGGTGGGCCCCAGGAAGAGGAACGACCCGATGGGCCGGTTGGGATCGCTCAGCCCGGCCCGGCTGCGCCGGATGGCGTTGGCCACGGCGGAGACCGCCTCGTCCTGCCCTACCACGCGCTCGTGGAGGGTGGACTCGAGCCGCACCAGCTTCTGCACCTCGCCCTCCATCAGCCGCGACACGGGCACGCCGGTCCAGCGGCTCACCACCTCGGCGATGTCTTCGGGGTCGACCTCCTCCTTCAAGAACCGCGTCCCCGACTGCAGCTTGGCCAGGTCCTCGTTGGCCTCGGCGATGCGGCGCTCGAGCTCGGGCAGCTCGCCGTACCGGATGGCGGCGGCGCCGGCCAGGTCGGCGTCGCGTTCCAGCCGGGCCGCCTCCTCCTCCTTGCGGTTCTTCTCCTCCTGTAGCTGGCTGACGGCATTGAGGGCGCTCTTCTCCTGCTCCCAGTGGGCCGCCATGGAGTCGCGCTGCTCGCCCAGTTCGGCCAGCTCGCGCTGCAGGCGCTCCAGGCGCTCCTTCGACGCGTCGTCGCTCTCCTTCTCCAACGCCAGCTTCTCGATCTCGAGCTGGCGGATGCGCCGCGAAATCTGGTCGAGCTCGGTCGGCATGGAGTCGATCTCTATGCGCAGCTTGGACGCCGCCTCGTCGATCAGGTCGATGGCCTTGTCGGGCAGGAAGCGCCCGGTGACGTAGCGGTCCGACAGCACGGCCGCTGCCACCAGCGCCGCGTCCTGAATCCGCACCTTGTGGTGCGCCATGTAGCGCTCGGACAGCCCACGCAGAATGGCGATGGTGTCCTCCACCGAGGGCTCGCCCACGAAGACGGGCTGGAAGCGGCGCTCGAGCGCGGCGTCCTTCTCGATGGAGGTGCGGTATTCGTCCAATGTGGTGGCGCCGATCAGGCGCAGTTCGCCCCGGGCCAGCATGGGCTTGATCATCTGGCCGGCGTCCATGGCCCCCTCGGCCGCGCCGGCGCCGACGATGGTGTGCAGCTCGTCGATGAACGTGATGATCTCGCCCTCGGCGTCGGTGATCTCCTTGAGCACCGCCTTCAGGCGCTCCTCGAACTCCCCGCGGTACTTGGCCCCGGCCACCATGGAGCCCAGGTCCAGCGCCACCACCCGCTTGCCCTTGAGTCCTTCGGGCACGTCGCCCTCGATGATCCGGTTGGCCAGGCCTTCCACGATCGCGGTCTTGCCCACGCCCGGCTCGCCGATCAGCACCGGGTTGTTCTTGGTGCGCCGGGACAGCACCTGGATCACCCGGCGGATCTCCTCGTCGCGCCCGATGACCGGGTCGAGCTTGCCCTCGCGTGCCGCCTCGGTCAGGTCACGCCCGTACTTGGCCAGCGCCTGGTAGGTCTGCTCGGGGTCCTGGGTGGTGACGCGGTGGTTGCCCCGCACGGCGCGCAGCGCGGTGAGCAGCGCCTCCTTGGTCACGCCGATCTGGTCGGCCAGCGCCAGCACCAGGTGCTCGACCGAGACGTAGTCGTCGCCCAGATCGCGCCGGATGGAGTCGGCCTCCTCCAGCACCGCCCGGGCGTCGCGCGAGAGGCCGGGCTCGGAACCGCCGGCGGCCTGGGGCAGCCGGATGAGCTGGTCGTGCACCTTGCCGGCCAGCGCGTCCGGGTCGACGCCCACCTGCGAGAGCAACGGGCGCGTCATGGTCTCCTGCTGCTGCAGGAGCGCGTCGAGCAGGTGCGCCGGCGTCAGCTCGGGATGGTTCGACGACGCGGCGTGGCCCGTGGCCGCGCTGAAGGCGGCCTTGGTGTTGTTCGTCCAGCGTTCTGGGTCTATCGGCACTGTTCGGTTCTTTCCTCTCGGCCCGTGCGGCCTCTGCTCCTACTCTCTGATGCCCTACGAATTCCTAATTCCCTGCAGCCGGCCGGCGCCGGTACGGCACGGCCGCCTGGCGCAACGGCACCAGGTCGCGCCGGTACTGGCGGTGCGTGGCCGCCACGGCGTCGAGCGCCTGCGCCTGCACCTCGGCCAGCTCGGCCTGCAGCTGGGCCACCTCGGCCTCGAGCTGGAGCACCCGACGCACCCCCTCGAGGTTGAGCCCGGTCGCCGTCAGCTCCTGTATGTGGCGCAACCGCTCCAGGTCGAACTCGGAGAACCGCCGGCTCCCGCCACTCGTGCGCGACGGGTCGAGCAGGCCCTTGCGCTCGTAGATGCGCAGCGTCTGCGGGTGCATGCCGGTGAGCTCGGCCGCCACCGAAATGACGTAGACCGCCGCGTTGGCGTCACGGCCCTGGCCCGGGCGGCGTCCGGCCTCGCCGGCCACGCTGCTCACCCCTCCACCGCCTCTCGCGGCGCGGCGTCGGTCACCGCGGCGAGCGACTCCACCGCCGCCCGCTGCTCCTCCGTCATTTCGGTCGGCACCAGCACGTCGATCTTGACCATGAGGTCGCCGGGCTTGGCCCCGTTGCGGCCCGAGCCGCTCGGCACCCCGCGCCCACGCACGCGCAGCACGCGGCCCGACTGCGTGCCCGGCGGGACCTTCAGCGTGACCTTGTTGTCGAGCGTCGGCACCGTGATGGTCGTGCCCAGGGCGGCTTCGGGGAACGTGACCGGCACCGTCATGGTCAGGTTGCGACCCGAGCGCCCGAAGACCGGGTGCTTGGCCACGTGCACCACGACATAGAGGTCGCCCGCCGGCGCCATGCCCTGCCCGGGCGCGCCCCTCCCCTTGACCCGGATGCGCTGCCCGTCTTCCACCCCGGCCGGAATGCGCACCTTGACGCTGCGCACCTTCTGCTCGGTGCCGGTCCCGTGGCACACCGGGCAGGGCGTGTCGAACTGCGTGCCGCGGCCCATGCAGTCGGGGCAGACCGTGCTGAGCGAGAACAGGCCCTGGTTGTCGTTCAGGCTCCCCGAACCGCCGCACCGGGGGCAGGTGTGCGTCGAGGTCCCCGGCGCCGCGCCGCTGCCGCGGCAGTTGGAGCACCGCACCTCCTGGGGCACGTTGACCGAGGTGGTCACCCCGTGCACGGCGTCCTGGAAGGACAGGTGCAGCTGGGCCTCCATGTCCGCCCCGCGCTGGGGCCCGCGCCGGGTGGTCGTCGTGCGCCGGCCGCCGCCGCCGCCTCCGCCACCGCCCCCGAAGAGGTTGCCGAAGAGGTCGGACAGGTCGCCCATGTCCTCCATGCGGAAGGTGCCGCCACCGGGCGCGCCGAATCCGCCGACGGGGCCGTGGGCCCGCACCTCGTCGTACTCCTTGCGCTTGTCGGCGTCACCCAGGACGTCGTAGGCCGCGCTGATCTCCTTGAAGCGCTCCTCCGAGCCGGGGTTGGCGTCGGGGTGGTACTCCTTGGCCAGCTTCCGGTAGGCGCGCGTGATCTCCTTGTCCGACGCCGTCGGGACGACGCCGAGCACCTTGTAGTAGTCCTTCTCGAACCACTCGCGTTGTGCCGCCATGGCTCAGCTCACCCCCGCACGCGGACCATGGCGGGGCGCAACACCTGTCCCTTCCAGCGGTAACCCGAGCGGAGCACTTCCTCCACCATGGTCTCGCCACCCTCGCCGTCCGTGTGCGCGACGGCGTCGTGCACCGACGGGTCGAAGGGCACCTCGGCCCGGTCGAGCCGCTCGAGGCCCTCCTTGCCCAAGATGTCCATGAGCATGGCCCGCGAGGCGCGCAGCGCCTTGCCGTCCTCGCTCACGTCGAGGGACTCGTTCAGGTGCGCCTCGGCCAGGTCGAGCGTGTCGAGCACCGGCAGCAGCTTGGACACCAGGTCGGCCGCCGCCCGCGCCGACTGCACGTCCTGCAGCCGGGCGATGCGCTTGCGGTAGTTCTCGAAGTCGGCCTGGGTGCGCTGGAGGGCCAGCAGGTACTCGTCGCGCTCCCGCGCCAGCACCTCCACCGGGTTGGCCTCCTCGGCCGACGCCGACCCCGCCGCCGGGCCGGAACCGGCCGTGCTCCCGTTGGCGTCCTCAGCGGCACCCTCGGGCCCGGCCGGTGTCCCGGCGTCCGGCGTGGCGGTCTCGTCGACCTCCTCGGGGAAGGCCCCTTCGGAGAAACTCATGCCTCATCGACGATCTCGGCGTCGACCACGTCGTCGTCGGAACCGGCCTCGTCGGCCGATCCGGCGGCGCCGTCACCCGACGGG
>DATNLP010000360.1:0-7912 GCA_035602795.1 Acidimicrobiales bacterium
CGGCCAGCCGGGGCGAGGGTGCCGGCGCCGCCATGGCGCAGCTGGCCGCCCGGACCAATCCGGCCGGCTCGGATCTCGGCGCCATCGAGCACGTCGTGTTCCTCATGCAGGAGAACCGCTCCTTCGACCACTACTACGGGACCTATCCCGGCGTGCGGGGCTTCGACGACCACCCGCACGGCTCCCTCGGGAACTTCGCCCAGGCCTGGCCGGACGGGCGCGACCGCACGCTGCTCCCCTTCCATCTCGACAGCTCCTCGGGCATGGGCGAGTGCACCCAGGACCTCGACCACAGCTGGCAGGGGGAGCACATGAGCTGGAACGGCGGCACCAACGGCGCCTTCGTCAGCACGCACGTGCAGTCGCAGTTCCAGGGGCCCGAGCACGGCGTCCTCACCATGGGCTACTACCGCCGGAAGGACCTGCCCTTCTACTACGCGCTGGCCGACACGTTCACCCTGTGCGACAACTACCACTGCTCGGTGCTCGGGCCGACGCACCCGAACCGCCTCATGGCGCTCTCGGGCACCGTCGACCCGACGGGGGCGGCGGGCGGCCCGGTGCTCATCACGAGCTCGTCACCCGACGCGGTGTACAGCGTGAGTTGGCCCACCATGCCCGAGGTGCTCGAGGACGCCGGCGTGAGCTGGAAGGTGTACAACCCGACGGGGACGATCTACGCGCCGACGTTCATAGAGAAGTACGGGTTGGTGGCCACCGACGCCATCCTCCCCTACTTCTCGCAGTACAAGAACCCGAGCTCGGCCCTGTACCAGAAGGCGTTCCTGCCGCAGTATCCAGCCGACTTCATGTCCGACGTGGCCTCGGGCCAGCTGCCGGCGGTGAGCTGGATCTTGCCGCCCGCCGGCTACGACGAACACCCGTCGTCACCCTCCGCGCTGGGCGAGTGGTTCACCAGTCAGCTGGTGGCGGCGTTGGCCTCGAACCCCGAGGTGTGGTCCAAGACGGTGCTGTTCCATATGTACGACGAGAACGACGGCTTCTTCGACCACGTGCCGCCGCCGGTGCCGCCGGTGAGGACGGCGGGCGAGTTCGTGACCGAGTCGCCGCTGCCGGCCGACGCCAAGGGCATCAAGGGGCCGGTGGGCATGGGCTTCCGGGTACCCATGCTGGTGGTGTCGCCGTTCAGCCGGGGCGGGCACGTTGCCTCCGACGTGTTCGACCACACCTCGCAGCTGCGCTTCCTGGAGGAGCGCTTCGGGGTGCGGGCACCCAACATCTCGCGCTGGCGACGCCAGGTGGCGGGCGACCTGACCTCGGCGCTGCACATGGGGCAGGAGAACACCTCGGTGCCGTCGCTGCCCAGCACGGCCGACGACCAGATGGCCAACATTCTGGCCAAGGGGTGCACGAACGCCGAGATCTACAACGTGGCGCCGTCGATGCCGATCTACCCCGTGCCGGCGCACCAGTCGATGCCGACGCAGCAGAGGGTGTAGGAGCCGGTCCGCCGGGGCGATGGTGGGCTGACGTGAGCGACCAGCCGCGCTTGACGGTACGCCGAGATGCGCCTGGACGAGGTCGATCTCCGCATCGACTACTTCCACGACGCATCGGACGAGTACCTGCGCACGCTCGGCGTCGACCGGTCGCTCCTGCCGGCGCGGGAGGCCTGGCGGGCCCAGTACGAAGAGGACTACGCCCGTCCGATACCGGAACGCCTGAGCTACCTGCTGGCGTGGGAGCTCAACGGGGACGTGGTCGGCTTCAGCTCGACCGATCGCATCGAGTACGGCGAGCAGGCCTTCATGCACCTGCACATCTTGCGGCAGCCGGAACGCCGGTCCGGCTTCGGCACCGAGTTCGTCAAGCAGTCGGCGGACGCCTACTTCCGGGTGCTCGAGCTGCGGCGCCTGTACTGCGAGCCCAATGCCCTCAACGTGGCGCCCAACCGGACGCTGCAGCGGGCCGGCTTCACCTATCTCTTCTCGCACGAGGCGGCGCCCAGCTCGATCAACTTCATGCAGGTGACGACGCGCTGGGTGCTGGACCGACCGGGCGCGGCCTCCGACTGATCGCTCGCTCCGGATGGGCGTGGGCCGGAACGGGACGTCGACCCGTGGCCGGGGTCGGTGCCCACCCGGCGGACCGCGACATCGGTGTCTCCCCATCCGGGTAGGTTGGTCCTGTGACTGGCCGCCCTTCAGGCTCCGACGTCGGGATCACCGATGACGAGCTGACCGAACTGGCGCTGGCGGCCGACCCGGACGCACCACTGCCCGACGACGCGGTACCGATCGGCCTCCACCTGTCCCGGTTCGCCGCCCCGCTCCCCCTCTGGTACATGCCTCCGGTGGTGGTGAGATCGGGAGGCCGGCGATGGAGGCTGCCGGTCGTGCTCGCCGTAGTCTTCGCGTTCGTGTTGATCGAGGCGTTGGGTCTCTGCAACACGTACGGCATCCTCAGCCTGGCGTAGTCGTTCACCACGACGGGCTGGGCTGGACCGGGACCACCCTCCATCACGTTCTTCGGGTCCAACCCGATGGGACTGCGCACCAGGACTGAAGCGCGGCCGGAGGCGCGCTTCGAGGCTCTCGCCCGGCTACCGCTCGCTGATCAGCTCGATGTTGTTGCCGTCGGGGTCGAACAGATCGACCGAATGGCCTGCGATGTTCTGCTTGATGCCCTCGTGCGGGATGCCGATTGCGGTCAGGTGCTCGCACCATTCGGTGAGCGCACCGATGTCGGAGACGGCGAACGCGATGTGGTCCAGCGCTCCCGGCGCGTCGGCGCGACCTCCTGCGGACAGCACGACCCGGAGCCGCCGGTTGGCGGACTGGAGGGCGACGTAACGCCCGGGCTCGCCCCGCAGCTCGGTGAGCCCGAGGGCGCTCTTGTACCAGGCCACGCCCTCGTCGAGGTCGGAGATCCTCAACTGGACGTGGGACAGTCCGTCGATGGGCGGCGCGTCCACGCCACCACCGTAAGCCCGGGCGACGCGACGGGCAACCCTCGCCCGGCTAGCGGTCGAGGTCGACCGCCCGGTGGACCAGGGCGGCCATGGAGCTTTCGCCGGAGCGAACCGGTTCGCCCAGTTACGAACGGTTGTGAATCACGGACCGCACATCGAGGTCGTGGAAAATCTGAGGACCTTCGAGTAGGGCGGTCATCTTCACGGCGTACTCGCCCGTGGCAGGATCGTTGGAGTTCTTCATCGCCTCCTCGTAGGAGTCGAATTCGACGATGACCAGGTAATGGCCCGGCCGGGCCCGATCCTCCGTGATGGTGGCCTTGCTGGCAAGAAGAGCGTCCCCTCGTTCCTGCTGGAACGTCTTCATCAGCGACTCCACCTCGTCGATGTGTGCCGTCTCAAAGTCCATGATTTGGATGAAACCTGGCATGTGAACTCCTCCATCCCTCTCCGCGCCGACCACGGTAGTTCGCATGCGTCTCCCCGTGCCCGGGCCGGCGCGACGGTCGGATTCCCTTGCCGCCGAGCAGCGCGTGGCCGCTCCCGGAGATGCGCCGAAAGACACCCGGTCCCGGCAACCGGGCGCCTCCGGCTCGGGTGACTCAACCTCTGGAGCGCCGTCCGGACAAGGTCGCGATGCACCGCGTCGGTGGCGGTGCGCGTCGTCGCCTGACGACTCGACACGCCAACCCTGCGACGACGGTGCGGACGTCCCGACGTCGATCATGCCGTTCGCTACCCTTTTGGCATGGTGATCGTGACCGGCAGCGTCGAAGCTCGACCGGACACGATCGATCGGATCTTGGAGCTGGGGCTGGCGCACGTCCGGCGTTCCCGCCGGGAGCCGGGATGCCTGCTGCACAGCATTCACCGTGACGTCGAGAACGATCTGCGGGTGGTGTTCATTGAGCAATGGGAGGATGCCGAGGCGCTCGAGACTCACTTCCGGGTCCCGGCATCGAGGGAGTTCGTACGGGAGGCGGCCGGCCTGGCCCTCCGACCGCCCGAAATGTCGATCTTCGCAGCCGAGGTCGCCCCGATGCAGAACCCGGCGCCGGAGAGGCGGGGCATTTGAGTTCTCTGCTCCGTCGGCGAGTGGAGACGGGGGGCCCCAGTACCGGTCGACCGGGACCCACCCGAGCTGGCGTGGCTATCGGTTGGACGAGGACGTGACGGAGAACAGCCGCCAGGCTCCTGGAACGCCCTTCAACTGGTGATCGCCACGGTCCTCGAATCCGATGCCTGATCCTGCGACCAGGTCGGTCACCGTGCGGGAGACGAGCACCTCACCCGCGACGGCCAGTGCCGAGACGCGTGCTGCGATGTGCACGGCCACGCCGGCCACGTCCTGACCACGAAGTTCTACCTCGCCGGTATGGAGACCGGCACGGAGATCGAGGCCAATGGCGCTGACCGCTTCGGTAATGGCCTGGGCGCACTCGACAGCCCTGGCCGGCCCGTCGAAGGTGGCGACGGTGCCGTCTCCCGTGGTGTTTATCAAGCGACCTCGAAATCGCTCCAGCTGGTGCTCCACCAAGTGGTCGTAGCGGTTGAGCGACTCCCGCCACTGTCGATCACCCAGCTTTGCCACCTGTTCCGTTGACCCGACGATGTCGGTGAAGAGGACCGTGAGCAGGACGCGGTCGAGAACCGGCACTGGCCTGGTGCCGGTGAGGAACTGCTGGATCTCGTCCAGGATCTCATCGCTTCGACCGGCAAACGGCAAGTGGTCGTTCCCGGCAAGTTCGACGAAGCGGGCATCTGGGATGCGCCCGGCAACGGCGCGACCGTGCTCAGAGCGGACGTGGCGATCTCCTTGCCTGCTGATCACGAGCGTCGGCGCCTGTATCGCTGGCAGTACGGAGGTCACATCGCTGTCCATCACGGCACGGGTGCTCTCCGCCAGTACGTCCGGGCTCGCCGTCAGGCGTTCGATGCGCGCCCAGTGCTGGCGTGCCTTCTCCGTTGGGACCAGGCTCGGCGCCAGGGTCTCGGTGCAGGCGCCGGTGCCCCAGATTTCCTGGATGGCCGAGACATAGGCGGGAATGAGATCGGCGCTCAGTCCCCACGGGGATTCCTCGTCACGGGCGTACCGAGCGTAGGCATTGACGAGAACGAGGCCCTGCACCCGTTCGGGATACGTCGCGGCAAAGAACATCGTCGCTCCGGTGCTCTCTCCCCACGAAAGAAAGGCCGCGCTGTCGGCTCCAACTGCGTCCATGACCGCGCCGATGTCGTCCTTCCAGGCCTGTACGGCGGGAACTGCGCCAGCGTCGAGCCGACCCGAGCTGCCGAACCCCCGCGGATCGAAGGTGATGAGACGCGAGAAGGAGGCCAGGCGTGAAATGAACTTGCTCACGGCCGGCTCTTACCAAATCAGCTCAATGGCCGCGCTCCCGGTTATGGGCAACACCAGGTCGATGGGGCCATCGCCCGAGACCTGGTAGGCCAGGTAGGTCCCTTCGGCGGTCCTGGTGTAGCGAGTCGAGAGCGGCTGGGTCACGGCTGGCGGTTTCTTTCTCGCCGGCTCCGAATGCTCGGAGGAGGGCCATGTTGCACGTCGGGCATGCCGGCAGTACCGAGCGATCTGGATCTGGTACGTGCAGCTGCTGAAAGGTAAATAGCTACGACTCCAGGTCCACCTGGCGTTGGTCGAACGTCACCCCCATGACGATGTCAAACGGCACCTGCGGAGCGTCCTCTTCTTCTCCAAAGACGACGTAGCCGTTCTGATGGATCTCCTTCCAAGAGAACACGATCTCACTATTGGTCTTTGCCGCCACCGTAATCGTTACTTCGTCCTCGTAGGTCTGTCGCTCATCCGCTTGCGCAGAATACTTATGACTCACGGCCTGTTCAGCTTGTGCCTTGAGTTCGACGACATGAAAGGCGAGGCCGCCACCGCCCGATATGGTCGAGGACCTGTCGATTTCCACGCTGTAGGAACGTGTCCATTCTTTGGTCAAACGTTTCACTCGGACGGACGACGAGGAGCTGTGAGAGTTGTCTATGTGCAGCGTTTCCTCACCAATCGGGACCTCACTACGAGACACCTCAATGACACGAGCAGAGCTTGGTTGGACCGAAGAGGTGGAAGGGCTCTGGCTTACTTCAGCCCTCGGCGAGGCGGGCGGGTTGGGGTCTGCTCTCTCGAGTCGGACCCTATTCATGGAGTTGATGCTGCCTCTGAGTTGCACAACTTCGCCGTCGCCGACCGTCACGGTATGTGCCTCTTTGCCGGGGCGACCAGTGACCGCATTGACTCTGACGACGTGGCTGCCGGGTTCGACTTCAAAGGAGCCAGTCGTTCCGTTCTTGATTTTGCCGACGTTCTGCCCGTCAATGTTGACGGTCCACGGCAGGAGCATCCCTTGCCACTTGTCTGGCCGCTCTATCAAAATTCTTGCGCCGCCTCCGGGCATGCTCCGTCCGACCCTCCGTAGAGTTCTCCTGGACCAAGGAGCTTAGGTGACCCTTGCGGCGGTTTCTCTGGGGACCAAGGGCAAGGGGATGTAGGCCTTCCACAGCGCAGACGGGTCCTGGGTGTTCGCGAGCTCGGCGTATCCCCGCTCGGCGTGCCGAACGCTCCCACCGTCGCTTCGTTCGGACGGGGGTGCGGGCGTGTGGCCCTCGGATGCCCGATCACTCGGCCGATGTCGGAGCCTCAGGGTGCCCTGCCGCCAAACGGGTCTTTGCCCCTCGTGCGTACCCATCCGACTCGTTCGATCACCTCGCGGGCCAGATCACGGACCTCCCGGCCCTCGGTGATCACGACGTCTTCTCCTCTGCGTCGACGATCACGGAATTGGTGAGCCTGGTCCAAGGTGCGCCGGAGCTGGTCTACGAACCCAGAGCCGATCTCTCGGGTCCGTAGTCGTCGTTCAAGCTCCGCGTCGGATGCCTCCAGCACGACACGGGTGAGACTCGCGTGCGGCAGCGCCCGAGCGATCCAGTCCCGATCGGCGTGAGGGCGGAGGAACACCCCGACCAAAATCAACCGGCTCTGGCCGAGCGCGGACGCGTTGGCCCAAAAGGCGGACAGGTTCGCCCGGTTGAGTGACTCGCGCTCACGATCGGACAAGGGCCACGCTCGGTCCAACTCGTCGCTGTCCAGTACGACGTGCGCAACACCGGCTTGGCGGAGCTGAACGCTTATTTCCCAGCCCAGCGTGGTCTTGCCGACCCCGGCCGGTCCTGCGATCTGCAACAGATGGACGTGACCTGTTGACATCGGGCTCCTCGTGAAGGGCGCCACAGCCAGACCACCTGGTCACATAGGCAACGGGCGCCATGATCGTGTGCTGTTCACAGCGCCTGCTCTCTTTGATCGCCAACGAGATGCGAGATCGTAGCGCCAGACCGCTTCTCGCCGGAGTCCGAGTCCGACTTCGAGTCCGAGTCCGAGTCCGAGTCCGAGACTTGGACCGCCCCGACCGACGGTCGGGAAGTTCAAGCCGGCCGAGCCACGATCACGTCCGCCTCGCCCAACCCGCGCCCGAGCCGGCGCCGTTCGCCCGCCCAGCCGGTCCGGGTCAGGGCCCGCTCGAAATACTGCATATCGAAGCCGAGCTCGAGCCAGCCGTGGGTCCGGCTGGACCACACCGACAGCCCGTCGAGCCGTGGCCCCCACGGGTAGTCCAGTCGCTGCACCGGCTCGGCCGCGAAGAGGACGACACCGCCGGGTCGGACGATGTCGTGCAGCCGGCGCAACATGACCAGGTGATCGGAGCAATGGTGGAAGCTCTCGAAGAACACCGCAGCGTCGAAGTGCCGCTCCGGCGTGAAGGCGAGCATGTCGCCCTGCACCACGTCGATGGCCCCGGGACCGCCCTCGCACCGCTGGGCAATGAGCCGGCAGAACTTCCCGTCGAGCTCGACCGCCGTCACATCGAGCCCGGTCGCCACCAGATCCCTCGTCAGGTTCCCCCACCCCGGTCCGAACTCCACCACCCGCCGCACGCCATCGGGACCACGCGGTTC
>DATNLP010000390.1:0-6748 GCA_035602795.1 Acidimicrobiales bacterium
TTCGTGGAAATCGCCCGCCCGGTAGTCCCACCACGTGAACGTGCCCGGCTCGTTGAATCGGCGGAATACGTCGTCGAGCCCCCATGCCTCGACGTTGCGCAAGGCGGCGCGCTCAGGTTCGCTGACGTGCGTGGCACCCACGAAGGCAGCTGGGTCCCACACGTCACCGTCGTCCGGCGCCACATTGAAGTCGCCGCAGACGGCGACGGACGACCCGGGAGGGCAACGTTTGTCGAGCGTCACGCGCAATTGGGCCAGCCATTGCAGCTTCACCGGGTACATCTCGTTGTCGAGGGACCGGCCATTGGGGACGTAGACGCAGAACACACGCGTGCCGGCGCAGACGGCGGAGACAATCCGTCGGCCATGCTCGTCGTCCGCCGTGCCGAACCCGCGTGTGACGTCGTCGAGGCCAACCCGGCTCAGGATGGCGACGCCGTTCCAGCGACCGTCGCCGTAATGGGCGGCCTCGTAGCCGAGCTCCGCGAACTCCTTCTCGGGGAACTTGTCGTCCACCTGCTTGGTCTCCTGCATGCACAACACGTCGGGCTGCTGCTGCTCGAGCCATTGCGTCACCCGGGGCAGGCGCGCCGTCAGCGAGTTGACGTTCCACGTCGCCAGCCGCATCAGACGTCCCCGTCGACGATCACGAAGAGGAGCTCGGCCTCGCAGGCCTTCTCCTCCCCCACCCACGCCGCTCCATGCCCCTTGCCGGCGCGGGCAGACAGGCGATCCATCGTCACCTCCAGCTCGAGGGTGTCCCCTGGCACGACCTGCCGGCGGAACCGGGCGCGCTCGATCCCCCCGAACAGCGGGAGCTTGCCGGCGTAACGCGGGTCGAGGAGCACGGCGATGCCACCGAGCTGTGCCAGCGACTCGACCATGAGCACCCCCGGCACGGTCGGACGACCCGGGAAGTGCCCGGCGAAGAAGGGCTCGTCACCCGACAGGTGCCAGTGGCCCCGCGCCGAGACGCCCGGCTCCACCGCGGTCACCTCGGAGACGAAGAGGAACGGGGGCCGGTGCGGCAGGACGTCAGCGGGGTTCGGGAGCACGATTAGGGACGATATCGAGCGTCAGGAGCGCCGCGCTTTGGCCGCCTTCTTGGCCGGCGCCTTCTTGGCCTTGACCGCCTTCTTGGCGGCCGTCTTCTTCGGCGCGGCCTTCTTGGCCGGTTCCGCCGCCTTCTTGCTCACCGTCTTGGCCACCGACTTCTTGGCCGGCGCCTTGGAGGCCGCCACCGCCTTCTTGGCGGGTGCCTTCTTCGCCGGAGCGGCCACCTTGGTCCGCGGCCCGCGTTTGGTCGGTGGAGACGGGGGCGGCAACGCCAGCTCGGCCACTCGCCGGGGCGGGTCGAGCCCGGCCAGCACGAACGGCCGCAGCTCGCCCTTCTTGAGCATCTGCCGGGCCTTGGTCGGCGGGGGCGTGCCCATGCCCGCGAGTGGGATGTAGCAGTGCAACGCTCCCCCGCCATCCGGCAACGGCACGTCCACCATGGCACCGTGCGAGGTGAAGGACACGACCTCGCCCTCGATGGTGCTGCCCACGGGATAGGCGGCCACGAAGTTGATGAAGGACAGGGGCTCGTTGACGGCGGGCGGCGGCGTGGCGCGTCGATTCTTCTTGGAGCGGTCGGCCCGGGCCGGAGCATCCGCCCTGCCCTGGGGCCCCTTGCCGTCGGCGTGCTTTCCGCTCGCGTCCTTCTTCGCCTTGGCGCTCCTCTGGGGCGCCGCCTTGGCTGATCCTCTCGATTTCGCAGGTTGGGGCGGGTGGAGCGCCTCCTCGACCGCCTCGTCGATGGCGCTCGAGACGACGGGGTCGACCTTGCTCCGGCCCGGCGGCGGGGTCGTGGGGGTTATGGGCCAGGCCGTGTCCACTTTCGGGGCTGCCTTCTTGGCCGTCTTCTTGGCCTTGGAGGACTTCTTCGCCGCCTTCCTGGCCGCCCGGGCCAGTTCGGCCGCCTTGGCCGGGGCCGACTCGGGGTCCTTCTTGGACTTGGCCTCGGCCGTGGCCGCCCGGCTCTTCGGGCCCCGGATGGGCACCCGCGGCGTGAAGATCCATCCGACGCCCGGCACCGGCTTGCCCCCGACCAAGCGGCCCTCGTCGAAGAGCCACGGGTGCTCGCCGTGGAACTCCTGGAAGGAGTCGTTGGAGAGGACCACCGCGCCGGTCCGCTCGGCGATGCGCAAGACGAAAGCGTCGCCCCGTCCGATGGCACCGGCGGGCGGTGAGATCATCTCGCCGTTCAGCATGGCGTCGCGCACCTGCTCCCGCTCGGCCTCGGACACCCGGTGCTCGAAGGTGGCGTCCACCACCACGATGATGTCGGCCGACGGGTCCTCCCCGGCGTAGGCGCGGACCGCCTCGTCGAGCTGCTGCAAGCTCGGGGAGGTTCGCCCTTCGGTGGCCAGGTTCGACCCGTCCACCACGACGTGATGTGGTTCAGCCAATGGCACGCCGAACGAGATCGGCCTGCTCCAGCTGGTGCAGGGCGGCGCTGCCGATGGCCGGGCTGGCCGACTCGGTCCGGCTGACGTGGCGCAGACGCAGGCGCTCCGGCAGGCAGGCGTGCAGCCGGGCGTGCACGAAGAACCAGGCGCCCATGTTCTCGGGCTCCTCCTGGAGCCAGACCACCTCGGACGCCTTCGGATAGCGCTCGAAGACACGGATCAGGTGCTGCAGCGGCCACGGGGCGATCTGCTCGACCCGCACCACCGCGAGCTCCGCCGCCTCGGTGGCGTCGAGCTCGGCTCGGCGCTGCGCGGCCTCGTGGGCGATCTTCCCGCTGCACAGCACGATGCGGCGCACCGCCGCCGGGTCCTCGACGGTCTCGTCGTCGATGACGAGCTGGAAGGAGCCCGATTCGAGCTCGGCCAGGCTCGACCGGGATGCGTGCGCCCTGAGCATCGATTTGGGCGTGACAACGATGAGTGGCCGCTTCGGTGAAAGGAGTGCCTGGGAGCGGAGAAGGTGGAAGTACTGGGCCGATGTGGAAGGGACGGTGACCCGCATGTTCCCACGGGCGCTCAGCGAGAGGAACCGCTCGTAGCGCGACGAGGAGTGCTCGGGCCCCTGGCCCTCGTAGCCGTGCGGAAGCAGCAGCACGAGGCTGGAGTACTGGCCCCACTTGATTTCCGCGGCCGAGAGGAAGTTGTCGATGATGATCTGCGCCCCGTTGGCGAAGTCGCCGAACTGCGCCTCCCAGGCGACCAGGGCCTCGGGAGCCTCCACCGAGTAGCCGTACTCGAACCCGAGCGCGGCGTACTCGGACAGCAGCGAATCACGCACCGTGAAGTTGCCCATATCGCCGCCCGGAATCAGCTGGCTGGCCCCGACACGCTGGAGGCCGTCGCGAATGTGGGCCAGCGGGACGTACTCCACGCCGTTGGAGTAGTCGACCAACACGGCGTGGCGGTGGCTGAACGTGCCGCGCCGGGTGTCCTGACCGGTGAGCCGCACGTTGACGCCCTCGTACATGAGCGACCCGATGGCGAGGGCCTCGGCCAGCGCCCAGTCCACGTACCCGCTCGCCACCAGCTCGTCGCGCTGGACGAACTGGCGCTCGAGCTTGGGATGGATGGTGAACCCGTCGGGCACGCTGCGCACCACGGACGAGAGGGCGTGCAACACCGCGGGGGCGACGCCGGTCTCGGGCGGCTCGATCTCGACCGGGTCCAGGTGGTGGACGGGCAGCACGGTCGGGGCCAGCGAGGGCTCCTGGCGCACCTCGTCCAGCACCGCCTGGAGCTTGGCGTTGAAGTCGTCGAGCGCCGACTCGGCCTCCTCCAGCGTGATGTCGCCCCTCCGGACCAGCGTCTCGGTGTAGAGCTTGCGCACGGGGCGCTTGGCGTCGATGCGCTGGTACATCAGCGGTTGGGTGTAGCTGGGATCGTCGCCCTCGTTGTGCCCGTGCTTGCGGTAGCTGACCAGGTCGATCACCACGTCCTTGTGGAACGTCTGCCGGAAGGAGAAGGCGAGCCGGGCCGCCCGCACACAGGCCTCCGGGTCGTCGCCGTTGACGTGGAAGATAGGCGCCTGGACCATTTTGGCCACGTCGGTCGGGTAGACCGAGGTGCGGGCGGAGGCCGGGGCGGTGGTGAAACCGAGCTGGTTGTTGATGACGACGTGCACCGTCCCGCCGGTGCGGTAGCCCGAGAGGCCGGAGAGGTTGAGCGTCTCCGCCACCACACCCTGGCCGGCGAAGGCGGCGTCGCCATGGACGAGCACGGACATGCACGGGAAGCCGAAGGTGCCCTCGGCCGCGGCGGCGGGCGTGCCGTCGGTCGGCGGCGAGAGTCGATCTTGCTTGGCCCGGGTCATGCCCTCGACCACCGGGTCGACCGCCTCGAGGTGCGAGGGGTTGGAGGCCAGCGTGATCGGGAGCTCCTCCCCCGCGCTGCCGATGAACACGCCCCGGGCGCCCTTGTGGTACTTGACGTCTCCGGAACCCTGGACCGACTCGGGGTCGAGGTTGCCCTCGAACTCCTCGAAGATCTCCCTGTAGGACTTGCCCACGATGTTGGCCAGGACGTTGAGCCGGCCGCGGTGGGCCATGCCCATCACGACCTCGGCCACGCCGGAGCCGGCGGCGGCGTCGAGCAGCGCGTCGAGTAGGACGATGGTGGACTCGGCGCCCTCGAGCCCGAAGCGCTTCTGCCCCACGTAGCGGGTGTGCAGGAAGCGCTCGAAGACCTCTGCCGCGTTGAGGCGGTCGAGGATGTGACGCTGCTCCTCGATGTTGAGGGTGGTGGGCTGGCCCTCCACGTGCTGCTGGATCCAGTGCTTCTGCTCGGGATCCTGAATGTGCATGTACTCGATGCCGAGCGTCCGGCAGTAGGCGTCGCGGAGGACGTGGAGGATCTCGTCGAGCGTGGCCACGTCGCGGCCGGCCAGTCCGTCGGCCACGAAATGCCGGGGCAGGTCCCAGATCGTCAGCCCGTAGGACAACGGGTCGAGCTCGGGGTGGATGTGGGGCGGCTCGGCGTCGAGCGGATCGAGGTGGGCGATCAGGTGGCCGCGCACCCGGTACATGTTGATCAGCGCCTGCACCCGCACCTGCTTGACCAGTCGCTGGTGCTCGCCCTCGTCGGTGCCGTCGCCGGCGTTCGAGTCCACCTGCCAGCGCACCGGCTCGTAAGGCACGCCCATCGACTCGAACAGGTCGTCGTAGAAGCCGTCGGCCCCGGTGAGGAGGGCGGCCACCCGGGCCAGGAAGAGGCCCGACTCGGCGCCCTGGATGATGCGGTGGTCGTAGGTGGAGGTGAGCGTGACCACCTTGCCCAGGCCGAGCTGGGCCAGCACGCGCGGGTCGGCCGCCTCGAAGCCCGCCGGGTAGCCGAGCGCGCCCACGCCGATGATGGCGCCCTGGCCCGGCATGAGGCGGGGCACCGACTGCACCGTGCCGAGCGTGCCCGGGTTGGTCAGCGACACCGTCGTCCCGGCGAAGTCGTCGGGGGTGATCTTGTTGGTGAGGATCTTGCGGATGAGCTCCTCGTAGGCGAGCACGAAGGAACGGAAGTCGAGGGTGTCGGCGTCCTTGATGCACGGCACCAACAGCGTCCGGGTGCCGTCGCTCTTCTCCCGGTCGACGGCCAGTCCCAGTCCCACGTGCTTGTGGTGGACGACACCGGGCTTGCCGGTGCCGTCGGCGTCGTCGACGAAGGCGGCGTTGAGCGACGGCATGTCGTGCAGGGCCCGCACGACGGCGTAGCCGATGATGTGGGTGAAGCTGACCTTGGCGCCGGTGGTCCGGGCCAGTTGATTGTTCAGGATGAGCCGGTTGACCTCGAGCAGGCGGGCCGGCACGGTGCGCACGCTGGTGGCAGTCGGGACGCCCAGGCTGGCCTCCATGTTGGCCGCGGTGCGCGAGGCGGCGCCCCTCAGCACCACGGCCTCCTCCTTCCCCGCCTCGCCGACGGGAGCCGGGGCCGGGGCGGCGGGAACCGCCGGAGGGGTCGTGACCTGGGACTGGGGCAGCGGGACGGGGGCGGGCCGGTAGTCGGCGAAGAACTCCCGCCAGCTCTCGCTGACCGAGTCGGGATCGGCCAGGAAGCGGTCGTACATGTCGTCGACCAGCCATGCGTTCGGGCCAAAAGAGCCGCCCGCGCCACCGAACTGGGTCATGGGCCAACCCTATCGGCGGCAGTCGGGCCCGGGTGGCGGTACGGGTAGCGTCTGCCCTGCCCATGAGCTATCCGGCCGCCCTCCACGTCCTGGCGCGCCCGGCCGCGCCCGGGGCCCCGACGGTGATCTTCGTCCACGGGTCCCTCGACCGGGGCGAGAGCTTCCGGCGGGCCATGCGCCGGCTGCCCGACTACTCGACCCTGGCCTACGACCGGCGGGGCTACCAGGCCTCCCGGGCTGGCGGGGTGGTGGGCCTGAGCGGGCACATCGAGGATCTCCTCTCAATTGCAGAGGTGGCGCGGGCGGAGGGGCGGGGCCTGGTGGTGGCGGTGGGGCACAGCCTGGGGGGCGACGTCGTCGTGGGCGCCGCCCTGGCCGAGCCGGAGGCCTTCGGGGCCATCGGCGTCTACGAGCCGCCCATGCCCTGGTTGGGCTTCCGCCGGCAGGGCCCGGGTGCGGGGCGGGGATGGGCGCCGATGTCGGAGGACACGGGTGAGGAGGCTGAGCGCTTCTTCTCGCGCATGGTCAGCCCCGAGGCTTGGGCCCACCTGACCGAGGAGGGCCGGGCGACGAGGCGGGCCGACGGGCCGGCGCTGGTGGCCGACCTGCGCAGCTTCCGCACCGA
>DATNLP010000251.1:0-11286 GCA_035602795.1 Acidimicrobiales bacterium
CTCGCCGCGCAGCTGCTTGACCGCCTCAATCAACAGGAACAGGCCGCGCATGCCGGGCTGGCACGAGGAGAGCCCGCCGCCGTCGGTGTTGGTCGGTAAGGCGCCGCCGACCCGCATCCGCCCGTCCTCGACGAACGGACCGCCCTCGCCCTTCTTGCAGAAGCCGAGCCCCTCGAGCGTCAGGACGACCATGGGGGTGAAGGCGTCGTAGACCTCGACCACGTCGATGTCCTCCGGCGTGACGCCGGCGCGTTCGAAGGCCTGGGAGCCCGAACGCACGCAGGGCGACTCGGTGAAGTCCTCCCACTCGCTCATTGTCGTGTGCGAGACGGCCTCACCGGTGCCGAGCACCCAGATCGGCTCGTTGGCACAGTCCTTGGCCCTGTCCTCGTGGGTGAGCACGATGGAACCACCGCCGTCCGAACGGATGCAGCAGTGCAGCTTGGTCAGCGGGTCCCAGGTCATGCCCGAGTTCATGACGTCGTCGATCGTGATGGGGTCCTGGTAGTACGCCTCGGGGTTGAGGCCGGCGTTGTACCTGGTGGAGACCGCCACCTCGGCCAGTTGCTCAATCGTCGTCCCGAACTCGTACATGTGGCGCCGGGCCACCATGGCGTAGTGGGAGCCCACCGGGTGCCCGAACGGCGCCGCGAACTGGATCGGTCCCCTCGTCCCGAAGGAGAGGTTGGCCATGCGCAGCTTCTTCTTGAGGTCGGCCCGCTGGGTGGAGCCGTAGGTGAGCACGACCACCTCGACCAGTCCCTGGGCGATGGCCGCCACGGCGTGCTCGACCATGAACTCCCAGATGCTGCCGCCATGCCCCGTCGAGTCCACCCAGTTGGGGCGCAGGCCGAGGTACTCGGACAGCTCGACCGGCGGCAGCGTGCCGTTGAGCGACATGAAGCCGTCGATTTCGGAACGGTCGATGCCGGCATCGGCCAGGGCGCGCGACGTCCCTTGGTAGCAGAGCTGAAACGCGGTCTTGTCGTCGACGCGCCCACAGTCGGACGTCGAGGCGCCGACGATCGCCACCCGGCGATTGGGCATCAGCCGCCGCCCATCTTCAGGCCCGGGTGGCGCGAGTGGAAGATCTGCGCGTTGATCTCGGCCGCGATATCCGCCGGGTCCCACTTGGCCTCGCCCTTGGGATTGTCCACGCTCCCACCAAGCCGCCACGGCTCGTAGTGGGAGATGTTGGCGCCGACGGCACGGAACACCTGCCCGGTGACGTGCAACGCCTGGTCGGAGGCGAGCCAGGTCACCATGGGCGCCGAGTTCTGCGGATTGAGCCGGCTGAACTCCTCGTCGCCGTACTCGTCGGGCTCCTTCAGCTCCATGTCCTTGACGACGCCGCCCGTGAGACGCGTGACACCACCGGGCGCCACCGCGTTGGCCCGCACGCCATAGCGCGAGCCCTCCAGCGACGTGATGATCGTCAGGGCGGCGATGCCGGCCTTGGCCGACCCGTAGTTGGCCTGACCGACGTTGCCCTGCAGGCCGGCCGACGACACCGTGTTGACGATGGCCGCCCGGACGTTGTCACCCGCCTTCGAGCGCTCGCGCCAGCGGATGCAGGCGAACTTGGTGACGGCGAATGTGCCCTTGAGGTGCACCCGCAGCACGGAGTCGAAGTCCTCCTCCGACATCGACACGATCATCTTGTCCCGGATGATGCCGGCGTTGTTCACGACGATGTCGAGCCCGCCGAAGGCATCGTAGGCGGCCGCGATCAGGTTCTCGGCGCCGCCGAAGTCCGAGACGTCGTCGTAGTTGGCCACGGCCTCGCCACCCCGGGACGTGATGACCCCGACGACCTCGTCCGCCGGGCGCTTGTCCGCCCCCTCGCCGGTCGCCGAGCCGCCCAGGTCGTTGATGACGACCTGGGCGCCCTGGGCCGCCAGCTCGAGCGCCTCACCACGGCCGATGCCGTGGCCCGACCCCGTCACGACGGCGATTTTCCCGTCCAAAATGCCCATGAAGCCCCCAATCCGCGGAGAAGCCTGACACGTCTGTCACATACCGTAACGGCGCCGGCGAAGACCCCACAATTCGGCTCCGACCGGGAAAGATCCGGCCCGTCATCGGATCGACACTGACACCGACGTCATATACGGTGAGGGCCCCTGCGGGCCCGCCGCGGCCCACCGCGGGCGTGCCTCACCGACGCCGGATCCCGTCCGGGACGGCGTGGCTACGGGCGTCGGCGCGGCCGACAGCGTCCGGCACCGAGAGACTGGAACCGGCGCCGGCGAAGCGGCGGCACGAGGGAGGAACATGGCAAGCGGCACGACGGCGACGAGCGAGGCAGGCGACCCGGGCCAGACGGCAGAGACGCGCTCCACCGGCACCGAGGCGGGAAACGCCACCGACATCACGGGCCGGCCCATCGCGCTGCGCACCATCGACCTGGACACGTTCTTCCGGCCCAGGCGCGTCGCCGTCGTGGGCGCCTCGGACACGAACGCCCGCCCCAACACCGCGCTGACCCAGAAGATCACGACCTGGGCCGAGGAGCGCGGTGCCACCGTCTTTTACGTGAACCCGAATCGCCCGACCATCGCCGGGCGCCCGGCCGTCAAGGCGCTGACCGACATCAGCGACCAGCTCGACCTGGTGGCCATCCTGGTCGGCGAGCCCCTGCCCATCCTGAAAGACGCGGTGGCCGCCGGGGCGAAGTTCGCCGTGGTCTTCGCGGCCGGCTTCGCCGAAGTGGGCGCCAAGGGCGAGAAGATCCAGGCGCAAATGGAGAAGATCATCGCCAGCGGTGACCTCCACGTGCTCGGGCCCAACACCAACCTCAACGCGTTCGAGGTCTTCCGCGACGACCTGCCCGGCCTGGCCATCGCCCTCATCACCCAGAGTGGGCACCAGGGCCGGCCGGTCTTCCAGGGCCAGGAGATCGGCATCAAGTTGTCGCATTGGGCGCCTGCCGGCAACGAGGCGGACATGGAGTCGGCCGACTTCATCAACTACTTCTCCAGCCTGCCGACGACGGGGGCCGTCGCCTGCTACATCGAGGGCTTCAAGAACGGGCGCACCCTGCAGCTGGCCGCCGACGCCGCGGCGCGCCGCAAGGTGCCGATCGTCGCCGTGAAGGTGGGACGCACGGCCGAGGGCACTTCGATGGCCAAAGCCCATACCGGCCACCTGACGGGCTCCGACGACGTGGTGTCCGCCGTGTTCCGCCAGTACGGCATGCAGCGCGTGGACGGGCTCGACCAGCTGCTCGAGGTGTCGGCCGCGCTCGCCCGCACCCAGGCTCCATCCGAAGCCGCGCTCCGGCGCCTGACCCGCGGCGCCGGCGGCCGGGTGTGCGTGTACTCCATTTCTGGGGGAACCGGGGCCCATATGGCCGACATGGTGGCGGCGGCCGGCCTCGAGTTGCCCCCACTGACCAAGTCGTCACAGAAGCAGCTGCACGAATGGATCCCGCCCTACCTGCGCGTATCGAACCCCGTCGACAACGGCGGCGCCCCGGTACGCGACTGGCGGGGCCCCAAGATCATCGAGACGATGCTGGCCGACCCCAACGTCGATCTCCTGCTGTGCCCGATCACCGGCGCCCTGCCGTCCATGGCTAACAAGCTGGCCGAGGACCTGGTCGCCGCGGCAGAGACGACCGACAAGCCGCTCTTCGTCGTCTGGGGCTCCCCCGTCGGCACGGAGGAGGCCTACACCAAGACGCTGCTCGGGAGCACGGTCCCCACGTTCCGCACCTTCACCAACGCCGTCATGGCGGCCAAGGCGTACTTCGACTACCACCGGTTCGTCGCTTCCTACCAGTCGGCTTTCGCCAAGCCGGCCCTGCGGCCGTCGCCGGCCCGGGCCGCGGCCATGCCCGTGCTGGCGCCCGAGGGGGTGCGGCGGCCCAGCGGCGAGACGCTGTCGGAGCAGGACTCCAAGGCCCTACTCGAGGCCTACGGCATCGATCTGCCCAAGGAGCGGGTGGTCGACTCGCCCGGAGGGGCCGCCAAGGCGGCCAAGAAGATCGGCTACCCCGTGGTCATGAAGATCGTGTCGGCCGACGTCCCGCACAAGTCCGATCTCGGTTTGGTGGCTGTCGGCGTGCGGGACGAGGACGACGCCCGGCGCACCTACAAGCGGCTGCTGTCCGCCGCCAAGAAGGCCGCTCCCAAGGCGAAGGTCGACGGGGTCCTGGTGGCCGAAATGGTCCGGGGCGTCGAGACGGTGGTGGGCATCGCACGCGACGACCTCTTCGGCCCCGTGGTCATGTTCGGCCTGGGCGGCGTCCTCATAGAAGTGCTCCGCGACGTGACGTTCCGCGTCCCCCCGTTCACCACCCGTGACGCCCACGCCATGCTGGACGAGCTGCGAGGCTCTGCCCTCCTGGGCGGCCTGCGGGGCCAGCCGGCGGCCGACCGCGGCGCCTTGGTGGACGTGCTCATGAAGATGCAGCGCCTCGCCGTCGACCTGTCGGACCAGGTGGCCGAGGTCGACATCAACCCGCTGCTGGCGGGTCCGGACCGGGCGGTGGCGGCCGATGCCCTGGTTGTGCTGGCCTGAACCGACCGCATACCCACCCACAAGCGAGGAGACCGATGAGCGACACGACCGACACCGTCGGCGACGACCTGATCCGGCGGGTCGAGGACGGGATCTGCTGGATCACCCTCAACCGACCCGACGCGGGCAACGCCATGACCCAGTTCATGCGCGACCAGATCGCGGCCTGGGTGCGCGACGCCTCCTCCGACCTTTTCGTGCGGGTGGTCGTGATCACCGCCGCGGGCGACAAGGCGTTCTGCACCGGAGCCGACCTGCGGGGCGGCCGGCTCCCACCCCGGTCGAAGCCCGACGACGCACCCGACAACGTGGCGGGCGACGGCGCCCGCATGATCCGCGACGGCTGGCAGGCCCTGGTGGCGTCCATCATCGACTGCGAGAAGCCGGTCATCGCCGGCGTCAACGGCACGGCGGCGGGCGGCGGCATGCACCTGGCACTGGCCTGCGACCTGGTCGTGATGGCCGAAGAGGCGAAATTCATTGAGGTCTTCATCCGTCGTGGCATCGCACCCGACGCCGGAGGCGCCTGGATCCTGACCCGCCTGGTCGGGATCCAGAAGGCCAAGGAGCTGTTCTTCTTCGGCGACGACGTCCCGGCGGCCGAGGCCTACCGCATCGGCCTGGTCAATCGGCTCGTTCCCCGGGCCGAGCTGCAGGCCACGCTCGAGGAGATGGCCGGCCGGCTGGCCAAGGGCCCGACCAAGGCCATCGGCGTCGCCAAGTGGCTCACCAACCGGGCTCTCGACGTCGACCGCGCCACGTCCTTCTTCGACGAGGCCATGGGCCAGGAGCTGTTGACGAACACGCTCGATTCCAAAGAGGGCGTCGCCAGCTTCGTAGAACGTCGCCCGGCCGAGTTCAAGGGCTGGTAGCGCGCCCGGCGACCGGAAGCCCTTACGGGTTCCCCTGACCGGTCCCCCGGGCTGAACGAGGCGCGCCCGCCGAACCTAAGGTAGTGGCACCTTCAACGACGTCGTCGTGGTCGTCGTGGTGGCACCCAGCCCGGTCGTCGTGGTGGTCGACGCGCCCGGGCCGCTGGTGGTCGAGGTGGTCGAGCTCCCGGTGGACGATGTGGTGCTCGTGGTGGTCGGCGACGTCGTGGTGGTCGTGGTCGTGGTCGAGGACGTCGACGTCGACGTCGTCGTGCTTGTGGTGGTCGTCGTCGGGATGGGCGCCGGCGACGGGCCGAAAATGTTGTTCACCGACGTGCCCGTGGCGGTGTGGCCGAAGATCGACGACAACGGCTTGCCGGCAATCAGCTCGACGGCCGTAATGAACAGCAGCGCCAGCACGAACACGACGGCGGCCGTCCCGGCGATGGCCTTCCAGGTGAACCGGCGCGGCGAGGCGTAGACGGATCCCGGCGGCGGCGTATAGGTCGATCCCGGCGGCGGCGTGGGCACGGTGACCCCCCGCAGCTCTTCCGTCCGTGACGCGTCCGTTACGGTCGGGGCCTCGACACGCTGGGTCTCCTCGACCGGAGCCGCCGACGAGTGCATCTCCACCGTGTCGTCGGAGCCACCCGAGGTCCCCGGCGTCTCGGTGGGCGCGGACGCTGCGTCGACGGAAGCGTCGGACCCGCCGCTCGCCCCCGTGGCGCCCAGCTTGCGCAGGAGAGCCGAGGTCTCCGGAACCTTCACGACCGCCTGTTTGACCACCTTGTGGCCGCGGTCGATCGACTGGGCCACCAACGCGGTGCCGGTAGTCGCCGCGGCGGAGCCGATGGCGACGCCGATGATGGTGCCCTTCACACCGAAGGCCGACGCGATCACCGCGGCCAGCACGGCGCCCGCGGCGGATGCAAGGATCTGGCGTAGCGAGAACTTCACGGGTGGTTGCGGTCAGTCGCCGGGGACGGGCATGACAGAGCGAGCGATGAACTGGCGAGCCCCCGAATCGAGGACCCAGTCGTGGCCGTAGCGCGCGAGCGGCGCCGCCACCCGAGAGATGATCCGGAGCGCCGAGTTCCCTGGAGCGAGCGAACTGTGCAAGCAGGCTACGCACCCGCCGTCGGTCTCTTCCAACTCGAGTGTGGCGTCACCGACGACGTCGCCCAGGACGCGCGCGTACACCCGGACCGGCACCTCGACCTCGACGAGGGCCACGCGGAAGCGAACCGGGTAGGGCACCGGTGGCTGCACCTGGCACCGCCACTCGTCACCCACGGCCAGGGCCCGGGCCTCGAATGCGCGCAGCCAGGGCCACCAGCGCTGGTAGCTGCCTACGTCACTCATCCGCCGCCACACGGCCTCGCGCGACAGCGGCAGCTCGTAGCGGTGCACGGTGGCGATCGTCCCAGCGGGTGGCCGGGCGCCACCGTCGAACGGGACGGCGGCGCTCACTCCCCCACCGCCCCGTCGATCAACTCGCGCAGGAGATCGGCATGCCCGTTATGGCGTGCGTACTCCTCAATCATGTGCACCATGATCCAGCGCAACGAGACGGCGTCGCCCCGCGGATTTGCCGCCTCCTGGTCGAGCGAGCCTGCGCTGGCCACGATGGCGCGGGAGACCTCACATTGGCGCAGGAACGCCGCCATGTCCTCGTCCACGCGATCGGGATCGAGGTCGTTGAAGTCGGCGTCGGCATCCTCGTCGGTCGAGAACGGCTGGGGCGTGGGGTCGCCGGAGAACACTTTCTGGAACCAGCTCCACTCGACGAGGGTCATGTGCCGCAACAAGCCGAGCAGGCTGAGGTTCGAGGGCGGTATCCCTTTCCGCGCCAGGTCCGGACCACTCACGCCCTCGCACTTCCACAGCAGAGTGGCGCGTTGGTAGTCGAGCCATACGGTCAGCATGGCCCGCTCGTCTCCGGTCATGGGGGGTTCCGGGCGAGAGGTGCTCGGGGGCATTGGGCCAGGCTAGCGGCGAAATCCTCCGGCAAACGGGGGCCGGTAACATGATCGCCGTGCGTGAACGGTGGTTCTCCAAGCGGGCCATCACGTTGCACCTGGCCGTGCTGGTGTTCGTCCCTGGCTGCGCCTTGGCGGCCTGGTGGCAGGTCAACCGGGCCGAGGACGGAAACCAGCTCAGTTATCTCTACTCGGTCATGTGGCCGGTCTTCGGCATCCTCGCCATCGTCTTCTGGTGGGTGCTCATCCACACCGACTACGAGACCGTGGGCCTCAAGGGCACGCGGCGCCTGGGCGGGCCGGAAGAAGTGGCGTCGGTCGCACACACGTCGAGCTCGAGCCTGCCGGCCCCGGCAGTCATCGCGGCCGGAGAGCCGCCGCCGGTGGTCACAGAGGACGAGGACCCCGAGTTGGCGGCCTACAACGCCCGACTGTCCGAGTTGGCGGCCAAGGGACCCAAGACCTGGCGCAACCGCGAGTCGGTCGTGGCCCGTCGCCCCCAATGAAGCGCCTCTTCGAGCGCGGCCTGAAGGGCGCACTGTTCCGCTACCAGCTGATGGCCAACATCGTCGGCGTGCTGATCATCCCTCTGTTCGTCTTCACGGGCCTGCACTTCACCGCCGGGGGGTTCAGCGCAGAGCTCGCCATCTTCGGCGTGACCCATGGCTACCTCTACATCGTGTACCTGGTCACAGCGGGAGTCCTCGGCCTCCAGGCGCGTCTGTACATACCTCTACGCGAGGCGGCCTGGATCCTCCTCATGTTCGTCGCCGGTCTCGTACCGGGCCTGACGTTCCTCGTCGAGTGGATCATCGTCACCAAGAAGATCCACCCGATCATGGCCGCGCAAGAGGCGGACGCGGCGGCAAAAGGGGTCAGCCCAGCCGCTCTATGACGGTGCCGTTGGCCTGCCCGCCACCTTCGCACATCGTCTGGTACCCGTAGCGCCCGCCTGTCGCCTCCAGCTGGTTGAGCAGCGTGCCCATGAGCCGCACGCCGCTCGCCCCCAACGGGTGCCCGATGGCGATGGCGCCGCCGCGCGGGTTGAACCGCGCCATGTCATAGGAGAACTCCTTCTGCCACATGAGGGCGATGGCTGCGAAGGCCTCGTTGCACTCGACGGCGTCGAACTGGTCGACGGTCATGCCGGAACGCTTCAACAGCTTGTGGGTGACCGGGACGGGCGCCGACAAGACGATGGCGGCGTCTTCGGCTGCCACTGCGAAGTGCAAGAAGCGGGCTCGGATCGGTAGCCCCAGGGCCTCGGCCACCGACCGGTCGGCGATCAACATGGCGGCCGCGCCGTCGGTGGTCTGCGACGAGTTCCCCGCCGTGATGTCGGGCGCCGTGTCGGGCTCCCAGCTCTGCGCCGCCGGCAGCGCCGCCAGCGCCTCCATCGTCGAGCCGCGCCGGATGCCCTCGTCAACCCGCAGGAACTCCCCGGTCAGGCTGCCGTCCTCCGCCTTGATCGGCACGGCCAGGGCCTCGCGCCCGAAGTGCCCGGAGTCCCAGCTGACGGCGGCCCGCCGGTGCGACTCCAGCGCGTAGGCGTCCATCTCCTGGCGCGTGATGCCGTAGCGCTCCGCCAGGACCTGGCTCACGCGGAACTGGGTCCACAGCCGCCCGTCCACCGCCTCGAGGAAGGACGGCGGGAACGGCCCCGTGCCGCCCCGGGCGTTGGAGGCCAGTGGCACCCGGCTCATGACCTCGACGCCACACGCGACGACGAGGTCGTAGTGCCCCGCCGCCACCCCGGCGGCGCCGAAATGTACCGCCTGCTGGGACGACCCGCACTGGCGGTCGACCGTGGTTCCCGGCACGGACTGCGGTAGCCCCGCCGAAACCCATCCGTTGCGGGCCACGTTGGTGCTCTGCTCGCCCACCTGGCTGACGCAGCCGGCGATGACGTCATCGATCCGTTCGGGGTCGACGCCGGTCCGCTCCAGCAACGAGGTCAGTGCGAACCCCAGCAGGTCCGCCGGGTGCCAGTTGGCCAGCGCCCCGCCGCGCTTGCCGAACGTCGTGCGGACAACGTCGACGATGACCGGTTCTCCCATGTCAGTCCCTCCTCGGGTTTGATCGATCGACCGCGCTGCGGTCAGTGCTCGGGCTCGTCAGCCACGGCTGCACCGGCCGCGGCCGCTTCCTCGCGGCGCGCCATGAGCGACTCCATCGCTACACCGGCGCCGCTGGGCTCGCCCTCGTAAGCCACGCTGCCGTGGTCGAGCACGACCGCCCAATTGGCCAGATCGAGGACCCGGTTCACCTGCTGCTCGACCACCACCAGCGCGGTCCCGTTCTTGTTGATCTCGGCCAGGCCCCGGTAGACGGTGTCCACCACCACGGGTGCCAGGCCCAGTGACAGCTCGTCGGCCACCAGCACCTTGGCCGGCACCACCAGGACCTTGGCCAGCGACAGCAGGCGCTGCTGCCCACCCGACAGTGTCCCAGCCATCTGGCGCCGGCGTTCGCCGAGGATCGGAAAGGCCGCATAGGCGCGCTCGAGGTTCGAGGCCAGCTGGCCCCGCCCGGCGCGCTGGCGGAAGGCCAGCGTCAGGTTCTCCTCCACCGTGAGGCTCGAGAACACCCCGCGACCCTCGACCACGTGGGCCATCCCGAGCCGGGCGATCTTGAATGCCGGCAGCATGGTCACGTCGCGGCCGGCCAAGACCACTTGGCCGACCGAGGCCGTCACGAGCCCGGTCACCGTGCGGGCCACCGTCGACTTGCCCGACCCGTTGGACCCCACCAGGGCCACGACGCCACCTTCCGGCACCCGGAACGACACGTCGAAGAGGGCGCGGTACGGTCCGTAGGCCGCGCTCACATGCTGGACGGAGAGGATGTCGCGCGTCCCTGTCGTCGAGAGCGGACCGGCGACTTCGACGACCGTCATGCCGCCCCCGACTGGCCGAGGTAGGCGTCGCGCACGGCCGGGTCGGCCATGACCTCGTCGAAAGTGCCGGCGGCGAGCATCGCCCCGAGATCCATGACGATGGTCCGGTCGACCACGTCGGCCACCATGGTGAGGTCGTGCTCGACCAGGAGGACCGCGGTGCCCCGCTCCCGCTGCACCTGGCGGAGCACGGCGGCCACTTCCGCCGTTTCGTGCAGGTCGAGGCCCGAGGACGGCTCGTCAGCCAACAGGATCTTCGGTTCCGATGCCAGGGCCCGGGCCAGTTCGACCAGCCGGCAGTTGCCGAGCCCAAGCGCGTTCACCGATGTGTCGGCCAATCGCGCGATGCCCACGAGCTCGAGGGTGGCGTCGACCCGCTCCGTCTCCTCCTTCGTCGGCTTGCTGAGGTTGAGCAGGTCCCGCCAGAGGCGGCTCTCCCCCTGCCGCGCCCGCTCAGCCACCATCAGGTGGTCGCGGACGGACATGTCCGTGAAGACCTCGACCCTCTGGTAGGTCCGGCCGATGCCGAGTCGCGCCCGCTTGTACGTCGGGAGGCCGACGAGCGACGATCCGTCGAACACGATCTCCCCGTTCTCGGGACGGAGCTGGCCGCAGACACAATTGAAGAGCGTCGTCTTCCCGGCGCCGTTGGGCCCCACCAGGCCGATGCACTCACCTGCGGAGACGTCGAAGGTGATCTCATGCACGGCCTGGATGCCTCCGAAGGACTTGCAGACCCCCCGCAGGGTGAGGAGAGGCGTCGTTTCAGCCATTGGCGCTCGATGTCGACATGGCCGGCGCCCGGTCCTCGACCACCCCTGGCGGCGGCCCACCCTTGGAGAAGAAGAGACGCTCGAAGCGTGCGGTCGAACGCCGCTTCTGATACTCGAGCACGCCCTCGGGGTGCTTTGCGTAGGTGAGCGCGCCGAAGGCGAACAGCACCACGGTGAGGCTGGACGCGCCGATGCGCGCCGGCAGGACGGTGGTGAGGATCTGCTCCGTCACGAAGAAACCG
>DATNLP010000438.1:0-5143 GCA_035602795.1 Acidimicrobiales bacterium
AAGTTCATGGAGGTGTGCGGAGGACACACGCACACCATCTACCGACACGGCATCGAACACGTCCTGCCGGCCAGCGTCGAGCTGGTGCACGGTCCCGGCTGCCCGGTGTGCGTCATTCCGATGGGCCGGGTGGATGACGCCATCGCCGTGGCGCTGGAACCGGGCGTCATCTTCACCTCGTTCGGCGACATGATGCGCGTCCCGGGCAGCAAGGGAAACCTGCTCGGGGCGAAGGCCGACGGGGCGGACATCCGCTTCGTCTACTCGCCCCTGGACGCGCTACGCGTCGCGGTCGAGAATCCCGACCGCGACGTCGTCTTCTTCGCCGTCGGGTTCGAGACCACGGCGCCGTCGACCGCGCTCACCCTGCTGGAGGCCAAGGCCCAGGGCGTGCGCAATTTCTCCGTGTTCTCGAACCACGTGACGATCGTCCCCCCGCTCAAGGCCATTCTGGAGTCGCCCGACCTCCGCCTCGACGGGTTCCTCGGTCCCGGGCACGTCTCGACCGTCGTCGGCCAGCGCCCCTACCGCTTCGTCCCGGCCCAGTACGGTTTGCCGCTGGTGACCGCCGGCTTCGAGCCGCTCGACATCCTCCAGGCCATCGCCATGCTGCTCACGCAGATCCGCCAGGGCCGCTGCGAGGTCGAGAACCAGTACGCGCGGGTCGTGCGCGAGGACGGGAACCCGCGGGCGCTGGCCGTGCTGGCCGAGGTGTTCGAGCTGCGCCCGCATTTCGAGTGGCGCGGGCTCGGGTTCATCGCCCAGAGCGGCCTGAAGCTGCGGGCCGAGTTCGCCGACTTCGACGCCGAACTGCGCTATCCCATCCCCAACGTGCGCGTGGCCGATCCCAAGGCATGCCAGTGCGGGGAGGTGCTCAAGGGTGTGATCAAGCCGTGGGAATGCAAGGTGTTCGGCACGGCCTGCACGCCGGAGACACCGATCGGCACCTGCATGGTCTCGTCGGAGGGCGCCTGCGCGGCCTACTACAACTTCGGTCGGATGCACCGCGAAGCGGCGGTGAGCCTGGGGCGGCGCAGCGGAACACCGGCGTGACCGGCCTGGCCACCCCGGGGACGGCGGTCCGCCTCCGGATCCGGGTGGCCGGCCTCGTCCAGGGCGTCGGCTTCCGGCCCTTCGTGCACCGTCTGGCCACCGGGCTCGACCTGGCCGGCCACGTGGGCAACGACACCGAGGGTGTCTTCGTCGAGGTGGAGGGCCCCCGGGCGACCCTCGACGGGTTCTTGGCCCGCTTGGTCACCGACGCCCCGCCGGCGGCCCACGTCGAGCGCGTCACCAGCTGCGAGATGCCGGTGTCCGACGAGCGCGGCTTCTCCATCGTCGAGAGCGACGGCGGCGGTGCGGTCCACACCTTCGTCTCGCCCGACCTGGCCACGTGTGACGACTGCCTGGTCGAGCTGTTCGACCAGGGCGACCGACGCGCCCGCTACCCCTTCATCAATTGCACAAACTGCGGGCCGCGCTTCACCATCACCCTGGGCCTCCCCTACGACCGACCGCAGACCACCATGCGCGGCTTCGAGATGTGCGCGGCCTGCGCGTCCGAGTACCACGACCCCTCCGACCGGCGGTTCCACGCGCAGCCGGTGGCCTGCCCGGCCTGCGGTCCCCGGCTGTGGTTCGAGCACGGCTCGAGGGTCGTACGCGGCACCGACGCCGCGCTGGCGGCGGCCCAGCGCGCGCTGGCGGCGGGCTTCATCCTCGCCGTCAAGGGCCTCGGCGGCTATCACCTGGCGTGCGACGCCACGTCCGACACCGCCGTGCAGCGCCTGCGCGCGCGCAAGCAGCGCGTCGAGAAGCCTTTCGCCGTCATGGCGCGCGACCTGGGGCACGCGGCCGCCACCGTGGCCCACATCGAGCCGGCCGAGGCGCGCCTGCTGACGTCGATCGAGCGGCCGATCGTCCTGGTGCGCCGCAAGAGCGCCACCCACGTGTCGACCCTGGTGGCGCCGGGCAATCCACGCCTCGGCCTCCTGCTCCCCTACACCCCGCTCCACCACCTGCTCTTCGCCCCCGTGCCCGGTGCGCCCCCCGGCACCGAGCCCCCGGCCGTCCTCGTCATGACCAGTGGGAACCTGACCGACGAGCCCATCTGCTTCGACGACGAGGACGCACGCACGCGCCTGGCCGACCTGGCGGACGCCTGGCTGCTGCACGATCGACCGATCCACGTGCCCTGTGACGACTCGGTGCTCCAGGTCGACCCGGTCACGGGCGCCGAGCTGCCGCTGCGCCGGTCGCGGGGCTACGCGCCGCTCCCCGTCCACCTGCCCTTCGAGGCCGCACCCACACTGGCCGTGGGGGGCGAGCTCAAGAACACGTTCTGCCTCGCCGCCGGGCGCGACGCCTTCATGAGCCAGCACATCGGCGACATGGGCAGCCTCGAGACGTGGGCCGCCTTCGAGCGCTCGGTGGACCAACTCTCCGGCCTCTACCAAATCGACACCGGACAGGTGGCCGCCGACGCCCACCCCGGCTACCGGACGCGGCACTGGGCCGACGACGTCGCCGGCGAGGCGGTGGCCGAGGTGTACCACCACCACGCCCACGTGGCCTCGGTCATGGCCGAACACGGCGTGGCACCCGACCAGGCCGTCGTCGGCATCGCGTTCGACGGCACCGGCTACGGGACCGACGGGACCATCTGGGGCGGCGAAGTGCTCGTCGCCCGCTACGGCGACTTCGAGCGCGTGGCCCATCTGCGGCCGCTGCCGCTGCCGGGAGGCGACGGCGCGGTCCGCCGGCCCAGCCGGGCCGCGCTGGCCCATCTCTGGGCGGCCGGGATCGACTGGTCGACCGACCTGGCCCCGGTGGCGGCCACCCCGGACGAGGAGCGGCGGGTGCTGGCCCAGCAGCTCGAGCGCGGGGTCGGCTGCGTGCCGACGTCGAGCATGGGGCGCCTCTTCGACGGCGTCAGCTCACTCGTGGGCCTGCGCCACCGGGCCACCTACGAGGCGCAGGCCGCCATGGAGCTGCAGTGGGTGGCCGAGGCGTTCTACGAGGGTCCCGCCGGGGCGCCCCCCGACTACCGCTTCGCGGTGACCGCGGCCGGCGACGGCGTCGACACCCTCGACCCGGGACCCGTCCTGCGGTCCGTGGTGGCCGACGTGCGTGCGGGCGTCGACACGGGTTGCATCGCGGCGGGCTTCCATGCCGCGGTGGCCCGGCTCGTCGGCGACGTGGCCGAGCGCCAGTGCGCCCGAACGGACGTTGCCACGGTGGCGCTGACCGGCGGTGTCTTCCAGAACGTCCTCCTGCTCGGCCTGGCGCGCCGTGAGCTGGACGGCCGCGGCCTGCGCGTCCTCACGCACCGGCTCGTGCCACCCAACGACGGCGGCATCGCCCTCGGCCAGGCCGCCGTGGCGGGATTTCGCGCTGCACGCGCGCCGCAGGTGGGTGCATGATGACGACCGTGCCCTTCCGGAGGTCCACCAAGACCAAGGCCCCGCCGCTCCCGGCGGACGGCGCCTCCGAGGACCTCGCCGCGGCCGCCCTGTCGCTCGCCCGTCGCTTCGCCGACGGCGCCACCATGTGGTGCGTGGCACCGGCCTGGCCGTCGCACGCCCGCCACGTCGCCGTCGAGTTCGTCCACCCGGTCATCGTCGGCACGCGCGCCCTGCCTGCCGTGAGCCTCAACGCGGCGACGGCGGTCGAAGCCGTGCGCGCCCTGGCCCGTCCCGGCGACGCCCTGCTCGTCGTGAGCACGGCGGACGACCCGGTGGCGCACGACCTGTTGGCCCGCGCCGAGGCCTGGGGGCTCACCAGCGTGTGGCTGGGCGCCGGGCCCCGCCCACAGCCCGGAGCGGACACGCCCGCAGTGGGGCACGTGGTCTGGATCGACGACCAGGACCCGGCCGTGGCCGCCCGCTCGGGCCAGCTGGTGCTCCTCTATCACCTGCTGTGGGAGCTGACCCACGTGGTGTTCGAGCACCCCGGTCTGCTCGCCCCCGACGGCGAGGGCGAGGGCGAGGACCACTTCGACGGCGACGGCGCGGGCGAGCACGGAGGAGCGGTGTGCATCACCTGCTCGGACGAGGGACGCGTGGCCGAGGTGCGCGCCGTCCTGGCGGACGGGCGGGTCGAGGTGTTGGCCGCCGGGCAGAGGGAACAGATCGACGGCCGCCTGGTCGAGGGTCTGCGGTCGGGCGATCTCGTGCTGGTGCACGCGGGCGTGGCGGTGACCAACCTGAGCTCGGGTGAGTCGGAGTCCGGGTCGGTGTCGTGAGCCCCGCACCCCGCAGCGGCGACGTCACCCCCGAGCCCGAGCCGACCGGCTTCCTGTATCCCTTTATTGAGGCCGAGGAGCGCGACGCCGACGGTCTGCTGCGCGAGCTCGTCGAGTCGGCCACCGCCAAGGCGCGGGAGAGCGCCGAGCTGCGGGCCGAGACCCTCGACAGCTGCGGCCACATCATCGAGTCGGCCGGCCGGGCCATGGCCGAGCGGTTCGGCCGGGGTGGTCGCCTCTACACCTTCGGCAACGGCGGGAGCGCCACCGACGCCCAGGGCACGGCCGAGTTGTTCCGCCAGCCGCCGCAGGGCCGGCCCCTGCCCGCGCTCTCACTGGTCGAGGACCAGGCCGTGCTCACGGCACTGTCCAACGACGTCGGCTTCGAGCTCGTCTTCTCGCGGCAGATCATCGCCCACGCCACCGAGTACGACATGGTGGTCGGCTTCTCGACCAGCGGCGACTCGCCCAACCTGCTGCGTGCCTTCGAGGAAGCCTCGCGGCGGGGACTGCTCACGGTGGGCCTGTGCGGCTACGAGCGCTCGGCCATGGCCACCAGCCATGCCGTGCACCACTGCCTCGTGGTGCGCTCCGAGAGCGTGCACCGGATTCAGGAGGCCCAGGACGCCCTCATGCTCGCCTTGTGGGAGTCGGTCCAGCAGCACCTGCCCGTCGAGGCGGCGCCCGAGTCCGCCGCTCCCGAGAGCAAAGAGGAACGGCACACGGCGTGACCGACGCGGCGCGCCAACGCCCGGAGTCGACGGGCTCCGTCGGCACCGACCGCGAGGCGGCCGTCTTCGAGCGCATCGAGGCCTTCCGCCGCCGCCGGCCCCGCCTGCGCGACGACGTGATCACCCTGGCCCACGGTGCCGGCGGCAAGGCGTCGGCCGCCCTCCTCGA
>DATNLP010000466.1:0-6932 GCA_035602795.1 Acidimicrobiales bacterium
CCGAGGAACTCGCCGATCTCCGTGAGCGTGAGGCCGTCGTAGTAGTACATCATCAGCACCGTCCGCTCCCGCTCGGGCATGCTGTCGACGGCGGCGATAAGCGCCTCCTTCGACTCCTTTGCCTCGAACGTGTCCACGGGGCCGGTGGTCCGGTCATCGGGCAACGTCTCACCCAGGGTGGACCGCTCCGAGCGGTCGCCTCCCCGGAGGACCTCGTCGAGGGCCATCATGCCCACCGAAGAGATCTTGCGCAGTGCTTTGTGGAAGTCTCCGATGCTCATCTCGAGCTCGGCGGCGACCTCGCTGTCGTTCGGCGTGCGGCCGAGCGTGGCTTCGAGATGGGCGAAGGCCTGCTCTACCGCGCGGGCCTTGGTGCGCACCGAGCGGGGCACCCAGTCGATCGATCGCAGCTCGTCGATGATGGCTCCCTTGATGCGGGGGATGGCGTAAGTCTCGAACCGCAAGTTGCGATCTGGCTCGAATCGCTCGATGGCGTCGATCAGCCCGATGATGCCGTAACTGACGAGATCCTCTTCGTCGAAGTGCCGGGGCAACCCGGCCAGCACCCGACCGGCGACGTACTTGACGAACGGCGAGTAAAAAATGATCAGCTGGTTACGCAGTGCCGTCGTGCCGGTCTGCTTGAACTCGGTCCACAGGGTGTCAATGCCACCCTCGGCCGAGACGTGTGTCGTAGACAGACCAAAAGTCGTCTGCACGTGAATCCCCCCTCACTGGCACCATCCGACATGTGCCCTCTTTGGCATCTCCGACAGATGCCACTCCCCTCTGAGGTTTCCTATTTGAACATGCCAGTCAAGGGTGCACAGGAGTATCAATCACTCTAAATTCACGCGTTCTTGCAGGTAGGTGGCCTAGTCGTTGCCGGGCGGTTGCAGGGTCGATGAAATGTTTCGGCGACGATTTCGCGGGGCACGGCGCCGCGAATCCATTGATTGGCGTGGCGCAATTCCTGGACGGCGGCACATTTCCGATCGATCACACGGGTTACAGCGTCGTCATTGAGACGTGTGCGGCATGCCAAACGCCGCAATAGGCCGCGACGACCGGTAATCCCGACGTGGCACGGTCGCTCGACGGTTTCACGTTGCGCGCGCCGTAGCTGCTCGAAGGCGTTCCGACGCGGCTGCGCCGAGGCGAAGACCCTACTCAGGCCCTCAATTTGCGCGTGGCCCGCAGTTCGGACTCTGTTCGAAGCCGACGTCGTTCGGCCCGGGAATGTGCGAGGAGGGAACGACTGGCAATGGCCGGTGAGCTCGTCGGGCCAGCGATGACGATCGGCGCGGGCACCGACTCTTGACAACATTTCCGCAATTCGTTCCCCGTCGTCGTGTAACGGCCGTTTCGGGCCAACGAGCCACCGAGACCGACCGTTTCGCGAGCGACGCGCGACCGAGCGAGCGACGGCGTTTCGCGGACGACGAGTGGACGTTTCGATCGTGACCGCGCGCCGCCGTCTGACGACACACGGCGCGGCGCATCTGCGCCGCGGCGGCGGCGGCCCCTGACCGAGGAACGATCGGGCGCTGACACAAATGACACCCTGCCGACTGTTCCACCAAGCAAGCCAACGGCGCGACTTCTCAAGATCACTACCAATATGGCCGACAAATTTGCGTGGACTTAACACCGTTGCTGCATCAGGACTCTCGGCCCCGCGTCAGCGCGGGCGGGCGAGCGAGCGAGTAGTACGCCATGCTCGACGCCCCCGAAGGCAGTGTCCGTCACATGTCCGCATCTCGGGTCGCGCCCGGCGTCCCCACGCTTCGGGCCCTGGAATCACCGGCTCACTTCCGCCCACAGGACTCCATCGGCGAGCGGACGATCCTCGTGGCCGAGAACGACTACAGCTGCCGCTCGGCGCTCCATCACTACTTCGAGCGTTCCGGCTACCGCGTCACCGAGGCCACTGACGGCCCGACCTCGCTGCGGGCGGTCTTCCAGCACTCGGCGGACCTGGTGATCCTCGACCTCGGATTGCCCGGGGTTGACGGCGTCGACGTCCTGACCAAGATCCGGCGGCACAGCGCGGTGCCCGTCATCGTCTGCTCAGGCCGGGATTCTGAGGTCGAGCGGATCCGCATGCTGAACCTCGGCGCGGACGACTTCGTGGTCAAACCGTTCTCCTTCGCCGAGCTCGAGGCCCGGGTCCGGGCCGTCCTACGTCGCGGCAGCAACGAGCCCACCTCGTCGCACCTCCAGTACGGCGCGCTGGTCGTCGATCGCGACACGCGCACGGTGAGCATGAGCGGCCAGGTGGTTTCCATGACCCGCAAGGAGTTCGATCTCCTCGCCTTCCTGGCGGCCTCGCCCGGCCAGGTCTTCTCCCGAGAGGACCTTCTGGAGCGGGTATGGGGTTCCACCGAGCAGTGGCAGGGCCGCTCCACGGTGACCGAGCACGTCCGCCGGGTGCGTCTGAAGATCGAGACCGACCCGGACGCACCTCCATGGATCGAGACGGTGCGGGGTGTCGGCTACCGGTTCTGCCGGCAGAGCGCCTGACACCTGACACCCGTCTCGACTCGGCCAGCCGGGTCGCCCGCAACACCTTCCAGCGCCTGCACCACGGTCTTGGCGACAACTTGGCACTGGCCGCGACGCATTCCGAACAACCCGGTTGCCATTGCGTCGCTCCACGTCAGCACAAGAAATGATCCGAATGGCCTATGGAGTGGACCTGACGTCGCGTCGAAATTGAAATGAGTCGGGAGGTCCGCCTGTCGGCCCCATGTCGGGGCCACGTGGCGCCCATCCCGATGGCCCCGCAGTACGAGGGGATGGCGGGACGAAGAGGGGGGAGCTACATGATGCGCGACTCGCTGAGCGAGCTCGGTCGTCATTTTCGTGAAGCAGGTCAACTTGGTGGTGGAGCCGGCTCGGGTGTCACCCCGGGACCGGTTGCGCCGTCGGCGGGATCGATGCGTGTGAACAAGCCGAGCACCAGAGTCCGGATAGGGCGACAGGTATGACGCCGCCCGTTGACGTTTCGACGCGGCAGGCGCCGCCGATGGCGCCGTACCGCGGCCTACGCCCACGCCCGGTGGAACCGTTGAATCGGGTCGTCCCGGCCTGCAACGAGGCGACGAACCGTACGATCCTCGTCGCCGAGGGTGACCTCAATTGCCGGCTGGCCCTGCAGCACCACCTGAAGCGGTCGGGGTACCAGGTCACCGAGGCGGCCGACGTCCTCACGTCGCTCCAGGCTGTCGTCACCCAGGAGGCCGACCTGGTCCTTCTCGACCTCGGGCCCAACGGGGACACTGCGGAGGCTCTCACGAAGATCCGCCGCCGCAGCATGGTGCCCGTCATCGTCTGCTCGGTCTCCGCATCCGAGCGGGACCGGGTGGGCATGCTGAACCTCGGCGCCGACGACTTCATCACCAAGCCGTTCTCCTTCGCGGAGCTCGAAGCCCGGGTTCGTGCCGTGCTCCGGCGGGGCAACACCGCACCGACGACCACGCTGGACCACGGAGAGCTCGTAATCGACCAGGGCACGCGCACGGTCACCGTGGCGGACGTGCCGGTGACGATGACGCGCAAGGAGTTCGATCTGCTCGCGTTCCTGGCCTCGGCCCCCGGTCGTGTGTTCTCCCGCGAGGACCTGCTCGAGCGGGTGTGGGGTTCGAACGGCCGCTGGCAGGGGCGCTCGACGGTCACCGAGCACATCCGTCGCATCCGGCTCAAGATCGAGGCCGACCCCGAGACGCCGAAGTGGATCACGACGGTCCGCGGGATCGGCTACCGGTTCTGCGGCCCCAACGCCTAGAACGAAGCGGCCATACCCCTCACCCAGCTGGCCGGCGCCACGACGGGCCGGGCTCGAGGTCGATGATGGCGAGGCGGCCCAAGCCGTACCCCTCGTCAACTCGCTATCGACCCCCTTTCGCTGCATCGTGAGAATGCGCTCGGCGCGGAAACACCACTGAAGGTCAACCCGGCAGTTCGGGACCCGCCGATGCGATCGAAACGTGCGGGAACACGTCGTGGAGCGGCAGTCCAGCACCAGCCGCGCCCCCGCGGTCCGAGGGGGTCAGGCGCGGGCGTCCATGTAGGCGCGCGCCCGCCGGGCCAGGCCGACGTGCCGGAGCGCCGTGGCCACCGACGCCCGGGCGGCGGCGACCTCACCCTCGAAGGCCCTCGTGGCCCGCAGCAGCGCCTCGGCCCGGGGTCGCAGCGCATCGGGCAGGGGGCCGAGGGCGTCGAGTGGCGGCGGCCGGCGCAGGGGAGGCCGGTCGACGTCCCGGTAGGAGAACGCCTCGCGGTGCGAGTCGAGATAGGCCTCCATGACGGCGAGCTCGTGCCCCCACGCCTCGTGAGTCACTTGCCCTTCGGCGTGGGTCACGTCACTCCCCCACCTCAGCCGCTCGGGCATCCGCCGCCAGTCGTCGCGCCTCTTGTTCGGCGGCGTGTCGCCAAGCCTCGGCCAGCTCCTCCACCACCTTCAGCACCCGAGCCGCCTGGCCCCAGTTCTTCTGCAGATTCGCCTCGCGCAACTCCCGGTACATGTGTGTGAGGTCGGCCGCCACGCCCCACAGATCGGTGCGCAGCGCAAGCAGGATGTCCTGGGCCCGGCACAGCCCATCGTCGACCGCCTCGAGGTCGCCCCGCTCGAAGGCGGCGTCGGCCAGGCGCAACGAGAGGATCAGCTCGTCGACGAGACGCTCGACCGGGGAGGCCGCGATCACCGCTTCCGGCTCGTAGCGGCGTTTCATGTCCTCGACGCGGACGAAAGGCGGCGGCACGGTGGGCTTCGATCCGCTCGCCTACGACGGGCCCGACAGGGCGCTCTCGAGCGCCGAGCTCTGGTTCTGCATTGTGCCCAGTGCCTCCTCCAGCCGGCTGGACTCCTGCACGAGCGACGTCTTCTCGGCCTGCGCCAGCAGCTGTTCGAACGTGATGTGGGGGTTGACGCTGGTGGCCTGGTTCGCCGGCCCCTGGGCCGCACTCGTGATGGCCCCGTGGTCCGGTGTCGGCATGGCGTTGATCAAGTTCGAAGGGCCGGGCGGGAGGTGCTCGCTGTTCAGCCTGGTGAGTGGGATCATTGGGTTTGTGCTTGTGTGGTCATGCATCCGTGCCAGCCATGGAGGTGACCGGCGCCCGAGAGCGACCCGGTCGCCTCGCCGCGGTGGTATCGGAGGCCGCCGGAAGGGACTTGAGGCAGGCCGAGGCGGTGGCTTGATCCTTGGGTGAAATTTGTGTCCAGGAAGTGACCGACGCACCAAAAAGAGTCGAACGGCCCTACGCCGCATCCCCAGTGTTACCCTCCCAGTTAGAGGTGGTCAGGACGAGCATGGGATTGGCGGAGAAATGGAGGGGGAACGAGTTCGATGGCCGTTGACACGGGCGGCGCCCGCGTGAAACAGCGCCTCCCCGAGGGGGATCGTTGGCCGCTGGTTGGGCGCGAGCGGGAGGTCACTCGGCTGAAGGACGCCATCTCGGGGCAGCACGGCGCGGTGATCACGGGACCGGCCGGCGTTGGCAAGACCACCCTGGCCACGGTCGGCGTCGAATTCGCTCAGGACCGGGGGATGGCTGTCGCCATGGTGGCAGGCACCGAGGCCGCCCGGGGCTTCCCGTTCGGCGCCTTCGCCTCGCTTCTCCCCCAGGCGTCCACTCCGGCGGGCATAGGCCCCGAGTCCCATGCCGAGCTCCTGCGCTACTACACCCGCAACCTGCTCGATGATGCCTGCGGTCGCCCACTCCTCGTCCTGGTCGACGACGCCCATCTCCTCGACGACGGCTCCGCCATGCTCGTCCACCAACTGGCCCAGACCGGGTCCGCCACCGTGGTCGCCTGCGTGCTGGCCTTCGGCCGTGCGACGGGGGCGGGCCAGTCGGCGTCGGACGCCATGGTCGTGCTGTGGAAGAACTACGCGGCGGAGCGGATCGAGCTGGGGGCGCTCAACGAGCAAACCATGGAGGACCTGCTGGTGGCCGTCCTGGGAGGGCCTGTCGACACGTCGTCCATGCGGCAGGTGGCCGATCGGTCGCTGGGCGACCCCCTGTTCCTGCACGAGCTGGTCGACGGCGCCCTCGAAAGCGGCGCCCTGTTCGAGGAGAACGGGGTGTGGCGCCTACGGGGCCCCCTGCGTCCGACGGCCCGGCTGGTCGAGCTGGTCACCATGCGCCTGGGCGCGCTGACCGACGCCGAGCGGCACGTGCTCGAACTGACCGCGGTCGGCGAGCCCCTGGCCCAGCCCGCCCTCGACGAGCTGGCCGACGCCGCCGCCGTGGAGGCACTCGAAGACCGGGGGCTGATCACGAGCCGCATGGACGGCCGCCGGCTCCAAGTCGGCATGGCCCACCCGGTCTTCGGCGACGTCGTGCGCATGGGTATCTCGGCCCGGCGTGAGCGCTCCCTGGCCCGGGCCCTGGCCGACGCGTCAGGTGGCCGGCGCCAGGAGGACACGCTGCTCATGGCCTCGCTGCGGCTCGTCGGCGGGGGCGGGAGCCCCGAGCTGCTGCTGGCCGGCGCGCAGGCGGCCCGGGAGCGGCGCGACTTCGCACTGACCGAACGCATGGCCCGGGCGGCCATCGACAACGGGGAGGGCTTCGAGGCCCGGATCCTGGCGGCCGAGGCGGCCCACGTCCGCGGTCGGCCCGAGGATGCAGCGACAGAGCTGGCCGCCTTGGCGGCATCGGCCGCCACGGTGACCGAGCAGGTCCGGGTCGCCCTCATGCGCTTCGATCACGAGTTCTGGGCGAAGGGGACGGCCGACGTCTCGGTGATCGAGCGACTGTTGGGCCAGGTGGTCGACCAGGAGTGGCGCAACGAGCTGTTGGCGCGGCGTCTCGTCCTGACCGGCACCGTCTACGGGCCGCGGGCGGTGATCGAGGCCGTCCCCGTGCCCTTGGGGACAGGCACCGGCACCGGCACCGGCACGGGCACCGGCGGGCCGCCGACCAGCCTG
>DATNLP010000485.1:0-3045 GCA_035602795.1 Acidimicrobiales bacterium
AGGAAGTGGCGAGTCCGGTCTTGGCGGCGTCGCTCGTCCTGAATGGTGTTCCCGGTAATCGGAAGTCCGAGCCCCGCCGAAATGCCCAGCAACCCCCGCTCGAAGGCCGCAACGGCCGCGGGCACGTCGGCCTCGGTCATCTGGCGGAACGTCACCATGTGCTGACGCTCAGGCGGAAGGCAGGAACGCGGGCCGCCCTCGCTCGAACTCGGCGATCTTGTCCACGTGGCGCAGGGACAGGCCGATGTCGTCCCACCCGTTGAGCAGCCGCTGGCGCGTGAACTCGTCGAGCGGGAAGGTGCCGGCCAGCCCCGCAGCCGGCGCCTCAATGGTGCCCCGGGCCACGTCGACGGTGATCTCCAGGGAAGGGTCGGCCGCCACGGCGTCGAGCAGCGCCCGGTCGAGCTCCTCGGAGACCTGCACCGGGAGCAGCCCCTGCTTGGTGCAGTTGTTGCGGAAGATGTCGGCGAAGCGGGAGGAGACGACGGCTTCGAGGCCGTAGTCCATCAGCGCCCACACGGCGTGCTCGCGCGAGGAGCCGGTGCCGAAGTTGTGCCCGGCCACCAAAATGGTCGCCCCGACGAACTCGGCGTTGTTGAGCACGAAGTCCCGGTCGTCCCGCCACTCCGAGAAGAGGCCGGCGCCGAACCCGGTCCGCTCGACCCGCTTGAGCCAGTCGGACGGGATGATCTGGTCGGTGTCGACGTCGGTGCGGTCGAGTGGCACGGCGCGTCCGGTCACCACCACGACGGGCCGCATCAGTCGAGGTCCTCGGGCGTGGCGAAGGTGCCGGCCACCGCCGTGGCGGCGGCGACGGCGGGGGAGACCAGGTGCGTGCGGCCACCCCGTCCCTGGCGGCCTTCGAAGTTGCGGTTGGACGTCGAGGCACAACGCTCGCCCACGGCCAGCTTGTCGGGGTTCATGGCCAGGCACATGGAGCAGCCCGGCTCGCGCCACTCGAAGCCGGCGGCCGTGAACACCTTGTCGAGGCCTTCGTCCTCCGCCTGGCGCTTGACCCGGTGCGAGCCCGGCACGGCCAGGGCCCGCAGTCCCGGCCGCACCGTGCGATGCTCGAGCACGGCGGCGGCGGCGCGGAAGTCCTCGATGCGCGAGTTGGTGCAGCTGCCGAGGAACACCGTGTCGACGGCGATGGCGCGCATCGGGGTTCCCGCCTCGAGGCCCATGTAGGCCAGCGCCCGCGCGGCCGCCTCGCGGTCGCCCGGGTCCTCCATGGCGGCCGGGTCGGGGACCGAGCCGCTGATCGGCACCACCTGGGCCGGGTTGGTGCCCCAGGTGACGTGCGGCGTGATGCTCGCCGCGTCGATCACGACCTCCTTGTCGAAGGCGGCTCCCTCGTCGGTGGTCAGGCTGCGCCAGTAGTCGACGGCGTCGTCCCAGGCCTGGCCCGTCGGCGCGTGGTCGCGCCCGCGTACATAGTCGAACGTGATCTCGTCCGGCGCCACCAGGCCGGCTCGTGCCCCGCCCTCGATCGACATGTTGCACAGCGTCATGCGACCCTCCATCGACAGGCCGCGGATGGCCGAGCCGCGGTACTCGATGACGTGGCCGATGCCGCCGCCGGTGCCGATGGTGCCGATGACGACGAGCGCCACGTCCTTGGCCGTCACGCCCGGTGCCAGCTCGCCCTCGACGGTGACGGCCATCGTCTTGGGCCGTACCTGGGGCAGCGTCTGGGTGGCCAGGACGTGTTCGACCTCGCTCGTGCCGATGCCGAAAGCCAGCGAACCGAAGGCGCCGTGCGTCGAGGTGTGGCTGTCGCCGCAGACGATGGTCATGCCGGGCTGTGTCCAGCCCTGCTCCGGGCCGATGATGTGGACGATGCCCTGGTTGGCGTCGCCCATGGGGTAGCAGGTGATCCCGAACTCCCTGGTGTTGTCGTCCAGCACCTTCAGCTGTTGCGCCGAGACGGGGTCGGCCACCGGGCGGTCGATGTCGAGCGTGGGCACGTTGTGGTCGGCCGTGGCGACGGTCAGCTCGGGTCGGCGCACGGTGCGGCCGGCCAGGCGCAGCCCGTCGAAGGCCTGCGGCGACGTGACCTCGTGTACCAGGTGCAGGTCGATGAACAGGAGATTGGGCTCACCCTCCGCCGCATGGACGACGTGGGCGTCCCAGATCTTCTCGCTGAGCGTGCGCGGCGCCATCAGCGGGTGACGTCGACGATGTGGACTTTGAGTGTGCCGCCCGGGGCCCGGTACTCGACCGCGTCGCCGGCAGCCCGCCCGACCAGCACCTGCCCGAGCGGCGAGGAGGGTGAGATCACCGGCAGGTCACCCTGGCGCTCCTCGATGGAGCCCACGAAGAAGGCCTGCGTGTCGTCCTCGTCGTCGCCGTCGTAGCGGAGGGTCACCGTGCTGCCGAGCGAGACGGACCCGTCCTCGGAGCCGGTCTCCACGATCTCGACTTCCTTGAGCATGGCCTGCAGCTGCCGGACACGAGACTCCATCTTCCCCTGGGAGTCCTTGGCCGCGTGGTAGTCGCCGTTCTCCGAGAGGTCGCCCAGTGCTCGAGCCGCCTCGATCTGCTGGGCGATCTCGACCCGGCCCCGGGTGGTCAGGTCCTCGAGCTCGGCCACGAGCCGCTCGTACGTGGCCTGGGTCAGCTTGGTCGTCTCGGTCCGGTTGGCGGGAGCGTTGGTCACGGCGTGTCCTTCGGAAGGCGGGTACGGGCGGTGCAGGGCACCGCGCCGGAAGCACAAGGCTAACCGGCCGGGACGGGCCGTCGGTCGGCCCCGCACCCTCTGTTGACGGCACCGGTCGGCCTGCGAGAGACTAGGGCGGTTATGCGCCTTTCCCAGCACCCGGTAGGCATTATCCACTAGGCGCGCCACACTCACGCGCGCCGTCGAACCGTCCACTGAGTGGGCGGTTTTTCAATTTCGGGCACCGATCGCGACACGTCACACCGCACGAGAGGAAGAACAACGACAGTGAGCACGGCCAGGACCTTGCATCGGGTCGCCGTCATCGGCGGCGACGGCATCGGGCCGGAGGTGTGCGACGAGGCGTTGAAGGTCGTCGCCGCTTC
>DATNLP010000521.1:0-3653 GCA_035602795.1 Acidimicrobiales bacterium
TGCCGAGCCCCGCGTGCAGCGCCGCCACCATCGCCACCGGCGCCGTGTGGTGGTACACACGGCCGCTGCCCGAAGGATCGTTGACGTAGCGGGTCAGCAGGTTGAGGTCGAGGTACCAGCTCGAGGGCCGCTCGACCAGACGCTCCAGCGCCCGGGGCGAGACCGTCAGGGGCGCCAGACCCGGCGGGACGCCGAGGCACTTCTGCGTGCCGCTGTACGCGATGTCGACGCCCCAGTCATCGACGGCCACCTCTATCCCGCCCAGGGACGTCACCGTGTCCACCAGGAGGAGGGCGTCACCCTTCCCCGCGCCGACGGGCTCGATGTCGTTGCGCACGCCCGTCGAGGTCTCGGCGTGCACGAGGGCGATGACGGACGGGGACCGGTGGGCGGAGAGAAGTTGCCGCGGGTCGATGGGCTCGCCCCAGGGCGCCTCCACCCGGACGACCTCGGCGCCGTGGCGGGCCGCCACCTCACACATGCGCTCGCCGAAGACGCCGTTGGCGCCGACGACCACGGGGTCCCCCGGCCGGACGAAATTGACGAAGGCCGCCTCCATGCCCGCCGAGCCCGTCCCGCTGACGGGCAGGGTCAGGGCGTTCGAGGTGGCGAAGACCTGGCGCAGACGGTCGTTCGTGCCGTCAAGCAGGGAGAGGAACTCCGGATCGAGGTGCCCGAGGATCGGACCCGCCAGCGCCATGGTGACCGCCGGGTAGGGGTTCGAAGGCCCCGGGCCCATGAGGAGACGGTCGGATGTCGGCACCGGCGCATCGTGGCAGGTCCACGCTCACCTGCGCCAACGCGCCGTGGGACGGAATGGGGGTCCGGTAGATTGCCGAGCGTGGAACGGGTGCTCTTTGCCCCCAGGGAGCTCCCCCCGCTTCCCCCGGACGTCTCGCAGGACCCCAGCGCCTACGCCGCATGGGTCCGGCGGCGCGAGGCGGAGCGGGCCCGCCGCCGGCTGCGGTGGGTCCTGGCCCCGCCGGGGACGCCGTTGCCCGAGCTGCTGCGGCAGGGCCTGAGGTCCCAGGCGGATGCACCGGCGGCGCTCCTCTTCCCCGGCGACGTGTGGGCACCCGACGCCGTCGCCCTACTCGGCGGGGCGGTGTCCCCGGACGGTGTGGCCTACGCCGACGAGGACACGCAGCGCGACGGCGGCGTGCCCGAGATGCCGCTCCTCAAACCCGACTATTCGCCGGACTTCCTCCGCTGCACCGGGTACGTCGGGCGGCCGCTGGCGATCGGCTCCGCCCTCCTGCGCGACGTCGGTGCGTACGCGGCGACCGATCCGTCCTCCCTCGAACACGAGTGCGCGCTCGACGTCTGCGGACGCGCTGCGTCGGTGATCCACCTGCCCGAAGTGCTGTGCCACCGCGACGCCCCGGCGGAGATGACCCGGAGCGCCATGACGGCGCCCGCCGGGCCCGCCGCGACGCGCCGCAACGACGCGGTCGCGGTGCCGGCGGCCTCATCCGCGCCACCTTCTGTAAGCATCCTCGTCCCGTTCCGCGACGAGCCGCAGCTCCTCCGCGTCTGCGTCGACTCCGTCACCGCCACGACGGGCGGCTGCGACATCGAGTTCGTCCTCATCGACAACGGATCGTCCGACCCGGAGACCCTCACGTTGGTGGAGCGCCTCTCGTCTCGGTCCGACGTCCGCGTCCTGCGCGACCCGCGCCCGTTCAATTGGGCCGCGCTCAACAACGCCGGCGCCCGGCTGGCTCGGGGCGAGCTCCTCCTCTTCTTGAACAATGACATCGAGGCGCAGCGCCCCGGCTGGCTCGGCGCGCTCTGCGCCCATGCCGTCCGGGCCGACGTGGCCGCGGTCGGCGCCCGGCTCCTCTACCCCGACCGCCGGCTCCAGCACTGCGGCATCGTGGTCGGGATGACCGGTGCCGCGGGCCACCCCCTGCTCGGGCTGGCCGAGGACGATCCGGGCTACATGGGCCTGGCCACAGAGACCCGCGAGTGCTCGGCGGTCACCGGAGCCTGCCTCGTCACCCGGCGGGAGGTGTTCGAGCAGCTCGAGGGTTTCGACGAAACACTGGGCGTCGACCTGAACGACGTGGACTACTGCCTGCGCGCCATGACCGACGGGTACCGGACCCTGTACGAGCCACGGGCCGAGCTCATCCACCACGAGTCGCCGAGTCGCGGCACGGCCGGCGGCGTGGGCGACATCGTCCGGTTCCTCGACCGGTGGAAGGGCTACATTGCGCGGGGGGACCGCTACTTCAACGCGCATCTCACGCGCACCGACCAGTCCTGTGGTTTGGCGGGGGACGACGAAGAGGAAGCTTGGAACCAATGGTACGTGACCGTCACGAAGACCTGACCGACGCCGTGCCCCCGCGCACCTTGCGACAGCCGGCCGACGCCCCGCCCATCGGGCCCGTGGCGGACAACCCTGCGCTGCAGACGTTCCGCGCCGTGTGGGCCGGTCGGACCGCGCCTCCGGCCGCGTCGGTGCAGTCGTCCCTACGCGCCTGGGCGGGTCGGGTATCGGGCCGCACCGACCGCCACCTCCTGTTCGCGCTGGCCCGGGCCACCGACGCTCTGGCGACGCACTGTGACCTTCTGGGCGATCGGCTCTCCGCTCAAGGCGCGGTCTCGGCAGACATCGGTGACGCGCTCGGCGGCGACCTGACGCAACTACGGGCCGAGGTGCTCCGGCTCCGGCGCCTGGTGGCGGAGCAGGCGCAGTCGGCAGATGGGTGAACGGCCCACGGTCGTCATCAGCGCGCGCTGGCACGAGCGCACCAGCGAGGCGGCCTTCGTCATCCGGTCCCTGGCCGGGGCGGCGTCCCGCCATGGCCCGGTGTCGGTCCTGGTCACCGACGATGCGACCGGCCCTGACGGCGCATTCGACCCGGGGTCGCTCGGCCGGCCGGCCCGTTGGCCGGCGGACGCCCCGCTCGACGGCGCCGTCATCGTCGACGAGCTGACCCCGGAAATCGCATCGTTGCTGCGGCACGCGAACGTCCGCCCACCGTCGGTGTGGTTCCTGCCTGCGGCTGGCGGCGCGCCCGACCCCCGATGGCATCCCCTGCCCGTTGCGGGGGATGGGAGCGTCGGCGTGTACGTCCCCGTCAACCCGTTGGCCGAACGACACCGCCACCACGGCTTCGGGTTCACCGGCTATCACCTCGTCCTCTCGGGACGGACGGCGGCCGAGGACGAGCCGCCCGACGAGGTGGCGTGGCTCAGCGCGGCGTTCCCCGACGAGCACGTCGTCCTCGTCGAGCAGGCGGTCGCCTCGGCGTGGCGCGCCAGGGCCCTGCGGGGCCGGGTCTCGGTGGACACTCGGATGGACCTGTGGCGGCTGCTGGCGCACGCGGCCGTCTGCGTCGACCTGGGTCCGGGCGACCTGGTGGCGCGTGAGTGCATCGAAGCGCTGCGCCTGGGCACCCCGGTCGTCGCGCCGTCCGGTGGCGGCCCCGGCGCCGCCCTGGCCGGCGCCGGGGCCGCCGTCACCTACGGCGATCCAGGCGAGCTCGTCGACGCCGTCGGTGCGCTGCGCGACGCTCCCACGCGCCAGGCCGCGTCCGAGCGCGGACGACGCCACGCCGATGCGCAGCACGGCGATCCGGCCCGGAGCGTCGAGCGGCTGGGTCAACTGCTCGGCGGGGCGTGAGCCGCCCTCGCGGCCAGTC
>DATNLP010000526.1:0-5029 GCA_035602795.1 Acidimicrobiales bacterium
ACGACCTCGCCTGGGCGGCGGCGTCGGGTGTCAGCGACGCCGTGCCGGTCCTGGGCGACGACGGCGCCTACCGCGCCGGCTGAGTCACCTCCACGACGGGGACGAAGCCGACGGCCCGCCCGTCCTCGTCCGCAATCAGGAGGTGGTGCCAGTCGTCGCCTGGAAGCCCGCGTGGGCATCGGGTCGCCACGGTCGGTCGAACAGATGGGAGGCCGCCGCGACGAGGTGGTCGTCACCGGGGCGGCCCACCCGGATCTCCATCCGCGTCAGCGCGGGTCGGGTGAGCGGCGCGCCTGCAGCGCCGCCCACGCCATGACGAGCTGCAGCGGCAGGCGGCCCCAGGCGACGGCCCGGCTGTCCGCCGCGCCGGCATTGCGGCCGCTTCCGGCGTCGAGCGCCATCTGCACGTTGGCCGGGAACACGGCGGCCAGGACGGCCACGCTGGCGGCGGGTGCCCAGCGGGCGCGCCGGACGAGCCCGGCGGCGCAGGCCAACTCGGCCAGGCCGCTCACGTAAATGAGGTTCGTGTGGTGCCGCTCGGGGATGGCGCGCGGCATGATCGACGCGAAGACCTGCGGGCGGACCAGGTGCACGAGACCGCTCGCCACGAAGGCGGCCGCCAGTCCGAGCGGCGCGCGCCGTCTGAGGGTGCTCACCACCGGGACTGTACCGCCGCGCCTCCCCGGGGGCCGGGGCCGGGCGGCCATAGACTGCCGCGCATGCCGGCGCAGGGAGGACACGCGTGACGCAGGTGACGATCGTCGGGGGCGGGAGCTACCAGTGGGCGCCCGAGCTGATGGCCGACCTCTTCGGGACGCCGGCGCTGGCCGGCCTGCACCTGGTGCTCCAGGACATCGCCCCCGCCCCGCTGCCCAAAATGGAGGCGCTGGCCCACAAGCTGGACGACGCCTTGGGCGCCAAGGCGGCGGTGGCCACCACGACCGACCTGGGCGCGGCGCTCGACGGGGCCGACTTCGTCCTCGTGTGCATCTCGACCGGCGGCTTCCGTTCCATGGCGGTCGACCTCGACGTGCCGGCGGCCCACGGCATCACGCAGACGGTCGGCGACACGGTCGGGCCGGGCGGCATCAACCGGGCGCTGCGGAACATCCCGGTGCTGGTGGGCATCGGCAGGGCCATGGAGGAGCACTGCCCCGACGCCTGGCTCCTCAACATCACCAACCCCATGACGTGCCTGACCCGCTCGGTCTGCCGCGAGACCGGCATCAAGACGGTGGGCCTGTGTCACGAGGTGGGCAACTTCTGCATGGACCTGGCCATCGCGCTCGGCCGCCCCATGGACGCCGTCTCGTGCGCGGTGACGGGCGTCAACCACTTCCCGGTGCTGACCAGGCTCGAGGTGGACGGTGCCGACGGGTTCGACGTGCTGCGCCAGCTGGTGGACGAGGTCGGCGGCCTCGAGTCGCTGGCGCCCTATCCGGGCCGGCCCGAGCCCGAGATGTTCTCCAAGCTCCATTTCGCGGAGCGGCACCTGCTCAAGCTGACGCTGCTCGACCGCTGGGGCACGTTCCCGGCGGCCGGTGACCGGCACATCGCCGAGTTCGTCTCCTTCGCGCTGACGCCCGAGTCCGACTGGGGGGCGGCCTACAACATCGCGCTCAGCCCCATTTCCCGGCGCGAGGAGCACCAGGCCGGCTACGTGGCCGACGTCGACGCGTGGCTCGCCGGCACCAAGGACCTGCAGACGTGGCAGTCGGGTGAGCTGCCCTCGCCACTGATCCAGGCGCTGCTGTCGGGGGAGCCGTTCGAGGCGCCCGTGAACATCCCCAACGCGGGCCAGGCGCCGCAACTGCCGCCCGACGTGGTGCTCGAGTCGATCTGCGTCGTCGACGGCGACGGCATCCGCGGCCGCGACGTCTCGGTGCTCCCGGCGCCGTACGACGAAATCGTGCGCCGCCACGTGGCCACCCAGGAGCTGACGATCGAGGCGGCGCTGCGGGGCGACCGCGCCCTGGCCGCCGAGGCCTTCGCGCTCGACCCGCTGGCGGGTCGGGGCGACCTGCGCGTCCAGGAGGACATGGTGGACGAGCTTCTGGCCGGCACGGCGGAGTGGCTGCCCCAGTTCGCCTAGCGCCGGCCGAGACGTCTGGAGGACACGCATGCGCATCGGATTCATCGGGCTGGGCGCCATGGGCCTGCCCATGGCGGGCCACCTGGTGGCGGCGGGCCACGACGTCACCGTCGCCTCGCGCGGCCGGGGTCCGATTGACGCCGCCGTGGCTCTGGGCGCCACCGACGGCGGCGCGCCCCGTGGCGTGGCGGAGGCCTCCGAGGTAGTGATCCTGTGTGTCCCCAACTCGCCCGAGGTGGTCGAGGTGGTCGACGCCATGCTGCCCGCGCTCGGGCCGAACCGGACCGTGGTCGACTGCTCGACCATCGACCCCGAGGTGGAGCGGGCCCAGCACGAGCGGGTGACCGCCACCGGCGCGCGCTACCTCGACGCGCCCCTGTCGGGCGGCACGGCGGGCGCGCAGAAGGGGACGCTCACCCTCATGGTGGGCGGCGACGCCGGCGTCCTGGCGGAGACCGAGCCGGCCTTCGAGCCCTTTGCCGGCCTGGTGGTGCACGTCGGAGGCCCGGGCATGGGCCAGGTGGTCAAGCTCTGCAACAACCTGATCTACGCGGCGCAGATGACCGCCACGGCGGAGGCCACCGCCCTGGCGGCCAAGTCCGGCGTGGACATGACCAAGCTGTACGAGGTGCTGACCCACGCCACGGGCGACTGCGTGGCCGTGCGGACGCGGCTGCCCGTGCCCGGGGTGGTGCCGGACAGCCCGGCGTCGAACGGCTGGCAGCCGGGCTTCATGACCGACCTCATGGCCAAGGACATCGACCTCGCCCTGGCCTACGCGGCCCGGCGCGGGGTGCCGGTGCCGACGACGGCCGCGGCGCGCCAGCTCCTCACCGCGGCCAGCACGGCCGGCTACGGGAGGGAGGACTTCTCGGCCGTGGCCAAGGTGGTCCTGGCCGCGGCCGGGGCCGCATGACGGCCGCCACGCCGCTGCCCACTCCGGCGCTCATCCTGGCCGCCGACCATCGCGCCCGCGCCGTGCTCACGACCGAGAGCTGGGCCGAGTTCTTCGGCGCGCTCGTGCGGGCCTTGCCGTCGTGCGACGGGATCTTGGCGACGGCGCAGCCGCTGACCGGGCTGGCGGCGGGCGGCCACCTGGCCGAGCGGCACCGTAGCTACCTGTCGGTCAACCGGACCGGGCTGGCCGGGTCGGCCTTCGAGCTCGACGACCGGCTGGTGGCCAGCGTGCCCCGGGCGGCGTCCGACGGGTGGACGGGCGTGAAGCACATGACCCGCATCGACATGGACGACCCCGTCACGGCATTGGCGCTCGAGCTCCTGGGGCAGGTGCTCGAGCAGGCGCGCGAGGCCGGGCTCGAGGCGCTGGTCGAGCCGCTGCTGTGGCGCGACGGCCGGGTGTGCCGGGCCACCGACGACATCGTGCTGGCCGCGGTGATCGCGCACGACCTGGGCGCGCCGGTGATCAAGGTCCCGGTGCCGGCGGCGGCGCCGGGGGCCGAGCGCCGGCAGGCCGTGGCCCGCGTCGTGGCCAGCGTCGGCGTCCCGGTGCTCTTCCTGGGCGGTCCGGTCACCGAGGCCGGACGGCCGCGTGTGCTCGACGAGGTGCGCGACGTCATGGCCGGTGGCGGCGCCGGCATGGCGATGGGCCGCACCCTCTACCAGGACCCCGACCCGGCGGAAATGGCCGGCCTGGTGCGCGAGCTGGTGCACGGCCCGTGATCCTGACCGTCGACTTCGGGACGACCATCACCAAGGTGGGCGTGTGGGGCGACGGCGGGCTGGTGGCGCTGGCCCGGTCCGAGGTGGCGACGTCGCACCCCAAGGTGGGCTTCATGGAGCAGGATCCCCTGCGCTGGTGGACGACCGTCGTCATCGCCTGCGCCGAGGTGCGGGCCCAGGCCCCGGCCGCGTTCGGCCAGGTCGAGGTGGTGGCGTTCTCGGGGGCCCGGCAGACTTTCGTGCCCGCGACCTGGCAGGGCGACCCCATCGGCAAGGGCATCCTGTGGTCGGACCGCCGGGCGGCGGCCGAGGCCCGCCTGCTGGCCGAGCGCATGGGGGGCGACGACATCAACCGGGCCCGCACCGGCATCCCGCTCGACGCCGGTGCGGTGGCGGCCAAGCTGGCCTGGCTGGCCGAGTACGAGCCGGAGCGGCTCGAGGCGGCCGACGTCATCCTCTCCCCGCGCGACCTCATCGTGTACCGCATGACCGCCCAGGTGGTGACGGACGCGACGTTCGCCTCGCGCAGCGGCCTGTACGACTTCGACGGCAACGCCGTGCGGGAGCTGGCCGGCCCGGCGCTGGGCAAGCTGCCGAGCGTGGTGGCGTCCGACACCGTGGTGGGTCACCTGAAGTCGGTGCCGGGCGCCGAGCTCGGGCTGCGGCCGGGCATCCCGATCGTGATCGGCGCCGGCGACCGACAGTGCGAGGTGCTGGGGTCGGGGGCGTCCGAGGCCCGCCCCATGGTCAGCTGGGGCACCACGGCCAACGTGTCGGTGCCGGTGTCGGAGCGCCCGGTGCCCTCGCCGGCGGGCGCCGTGGTGACGCGGGCGGCCGACGGCGGCTGGCTGCTCGAGGGCGGGCTCTCCGCCGCCGGGTCGTTCCTGGCCTGGCTGGGGCGGCTGCTCGGCCGCACCTCCGACGAGCTCGCCCAGCTGGCGGCGGACAGCCCACCGGGCGCCAACGGTGTGATCGCCGTGCCCTGGCTCGACGGCGCCCGCGCCCCGTGGTGGCGCGACGACGCCCGGGCGGGCTTCATGGGCCTCAGCTCGGCCCACGGGGCGGGCGACCTCTCCCGGGCGGTCATCGAGGCGGTGGCCTGGGACGTGCTGCGGTGCATGGAGGTGGTGACGATGGGGCGCCTGGGCGGGAGCATGGCGGCGGGTGTGACGCTGGGCGGGGCGGGTACCGGCCTGCCCCTGTGGGTGCACGTGCTCACCTCGGTGCTGGGCGTGCCGGCGACGCGGCACCGCTCGG
>DATNLP010000528.1:0-8511 GCA_035602795.1 Acidimicrobiales bacterium
ACACTCCGTGGGCCCGCGCCGCGTTCGCCAGGCGCTGGGTGCGCGGCCCGGCGAGCGGCCCGGCGTCCCGCCGCGCGTCGCCACCTAACGTCTCGGGGTCGTAGCCGCACGACCACAGTTCGGGCAGCACGAGGAGGTCCACGCCACGGGCGGCGGCTGTCTCGACCATTCCCAGGGCCACCGATAGGTTCTGTTTCGGCTCGCCCGGTGCCGGGAGCCACTGGGCCACCCCCACCAGGAGGTCCCGCTTCACGTCCCCACCAAATTCACGCGCTCCTCGACGTCGCCCTCGTGCCCCGCACGCTACGGGGACAACGTTCAGGGAGCGTTTCCCCGTTGTGAATGGCGTGTTACGAGCGCTGCCCGCTCACGACGGTCGGCCCTGCGCCAGCAGCGTCACCAACTCGTAGAGCACGTGCGACGCCGCGATGGCGGTGATCTCGGCGTGGTCGTAGGCGGGCGACACCTCCACCACGTCGCCGCCCACCACGGCTGCCGGCTTCAGGCCCCGCAGCAGGCTCAGCAGCTCCCGGCTCGTGAGTCCGCCCGCCTCGGGCGTGCCCGTCCCCGGGGCGTGGGCCGGGTCCAGGACGTCGATGTCAACCGACACGTAGACCGGCGCGTCGCCTACGCGCTCCAGCACACCGGCCAGCACGGCGGCGACGCCGAGCTCGGCCACCTCCTCCGTCGTCACCTGCGCGAACCCCATGCCGGCGTCGTCGGTCAGGTCGCTCACCCCGTACAGCGGGCCGCGCAGGCCGACGTGGACGCTGCAGTCCCGCCGCAGCAGGCCCTCCTCCCAGGCCCGCCGGAAGGGCGTCCCATGGGTGTAGCGCTGCCCGAAGTAGGTGTCCCAGGTGTCGAGGTGCGCGTCGAAGTGCACCAGGGCGAGTGGCCCCTGCCGCCCGGCCGTGGCGCGCAGCAGTGGCAGCGCAATCGTGTGGTCTCCCCCGACCGCCACCAAGTGCCCCCCACCCGCCAGCAGCTCGTCCGCACCCGCCTGAATTTGGGTCACGGCCTCCTCCGGGCTGAAGGGCGTGCAGGCGATGTCGCCGGCGTCGACCACCTGGGCCAGTTCGAACGGCAGCGCGTCGGCCGCAGGATGGTAGGGGCGCAGCAACCGGGAGGCCTGGCGCACGGCGGCCGGGCCGAAGCGCGCCCCCGGCCGGTAGCTCGTCCCGCCGTCGAACGGCACTCCGACGACGGCGATGTCCCACGTCGGCACCTGCGCCGCCTCGGGGAGCCGGGCGAAGGTGGCCAGGCCGGCGTAGCGGGGCTGAACGCTGGCGTCGGCCGGTCCGACCGGGACCGACTTCTCGCCCGCGGCCATCAGTCGTCGAGGGCCTGATAGACGAGTGCTCGCAGCTGGGCCCGGAACGGGTAGGCCGCCGAGGGGAAGAGCTGGGTCATGAACACGACGAAGAGGTCCTCCACCGGGTCGATCCAGAAGGCGGTGCTGGCTGCACCTCCCCAGTAGTACTCGCCGGCCGAGCCCGCCATGGCGGTGGCGGCCGGGCCTAGCCCGACGGCGAAGCCCAGCCCGAAGCCGACGCCGTCGAAGTTTGCCTCGCCGAAGCCGCCGACGGCCAGGTGCTGCAGGGTGGCGCCGCCGGGCAGGTGGTTGCGAGTCATCAGCTCAATCGTCTTGCGCCCGAGGACCCGCCGCCCGTCCAGTTGCCCCCCGTTGGCCAGCATCTGGCAGAAGGCCACGTAGTCGTGCGTGGTCGAGACCAGCCCGCCGGCACCGGACAGATAGGACGTGGGCTCTTTGGCCCGCATGCCGAAGGGGCCCTCCTCGAGCAACTTGGGCGTGTTGGCCGGGCGGTACTGGTAGAGCGCGGCCAGCCGGGGCAGCTGCGGCTCGGGGACGTAGAAGCCGGTGTCGGACATGCCGAGCGGCTCGAAGACCTCGCGGGCCAAGTACTCGTCGAAGCGCGACCCGGACAGGATCTCGACCAACCGGGCCACGATGTCCGTCGAGAGCCCGTAGTTCCAGTGCGTCCCGGGGTGGAACTTGAGGGGGTGCTGGGCCAGCAGCGCCGTCACGCTCTCGAGCGTCTGCCCCGGCCCCTGCGCCTGGCGGGCCTCGGCGAAGGCGGCGTCAATTGGGTTGCCGGGGAACAGCGCGCCCGGCAGGCCGGTCGTGTGCATGAGCACGTCGCGCATGTTCATGGGCCGGTTCGGCTTGACCAGGGTGACGTTGCCGGCGTCGTCCACCTCGCCCACCTGTTGGGTGCTCCACTCCGGTATGTAACGGCGCACCGGGTCGAGCAGTTGGAACGTGCCCTTCTCGTAGAGCTGCATGAGCGCCACCGAGGCGATGGGCTTGGTCATGGAGAAGATGCGGAAGATCGTGTCGTCCGCCATGGGGAGGTCCCGTTCGCGGTCCATCAGGCCGAGCGAACGGTGGTAGGCGACGTGCCCGCCGCGCACCACGGTGATCTGGCAGCCGGCGATCTTGCCGGTGTCGACGTAGGCGGCGCCGAAATGCTCAGTGATGCGCTCGAGGCGTGCTTCGCTCATTCCGGCCGCGTCGGGCTCGATCTTCATGGGCACGTGTTCACGCCTCCTTCAGGCCTGCTGCTCTTCCTTCTTCTTCCTCTGTTCCCGCAGATACGAGGCCGTCCCCTCCAGGAAGGCGCCGACGTCCTGCGCCTTGCTGGCCGCGATGTCATGGAAGTACTGCGGCACGTAGACCTGGACCGCGCCGGACTCGAGCCCGGCCAGAATCGCATCCACGCACACCGAGATCGGCTCTGCCTGGATCGGTAGGTCGGGGATGTCGTTGTCGGGCAGCGTGAACAGCTCGGTGTCGATCACGGCCGGGTAGACCACCATCACCTTCACTCCGGTCTCCCACAGATCCACCGCCATGGCCTCGGAGAACGCGGTCAACGCCGCCTTGGAGGCGTCGTAGGCCGCCTCGCCCGGAGCGCTGAGCGTGGCCGCGATGGACGAGACGTTGACGATGGTGCCCGATCCCCGGGCCAGCATCTGCGGCAGCAGGTCCATGGTGAGGCGCATGGGGGAGAGGTAGTTGACGTGCATCACCGCGGTGATGGTGTCGATGTCGAGTGCCGTGACCTGGCGGCGCTTGGGGATGCCGGCGTTGTTGATCAGGAGGTCCACGCCGCCGAAAGCGTCCATGACGTCGACGGCCAGCCGGTCGACGGCGTCGGGGTCGGCCAGGTTGACCACCCACATGCGGCTGTCGGGGGAGTGCTCCATGCAGCGGCCGACGACCTCGGACAGCAGCTCCGCCCGGCGGGCACAGATGCCGACGATCGCGCCGCGCTCGGCCAGGGCCTCGGCCAACCCGGCCCCGATGCCCGACGAGGCCCCGGTCACCAACGTGCGGCATCCCTGCAGGTCCAATCCCATCATCCACCCCACTTTCACTGCGTGACCGTGCTCACCTTAGGCACAGCCGGCACCAGGCGGGTATTGACATTCTGTTGACGCACGTCGCCCCGGCGTTGACATCGGGTTCACGGACGCACGGCCACCATGGGCCGTATGGCCGACTTCCTCGCAGTGCTGGGCATCCTGGGCTTCGTCGCGGTGATGCTCGGTCTGATCTGGGCCTTGGACCGGGTATGACCTGGACCCAGGGACTCCTTCTCGCCCTCTCCATCGTGATGTTCTTCTACCTGGGCGTCGCCATGTTCAAGCCCGAGAAGTTCTGACGTGGGGTTCACCTGGACCATCATCACCCTGGTCATCGCCCTGGGCCTGACCTGGCGCTACCTGGGCTCCTACATGGCCGCCGTCTTCGACGGGCGGGTGCACTTCCTCGGCTGGGCCGAACGGCCCGTCTACCGCATGCTCGGGACCGGTCCTGAGAAGGAGCAGAACTGGAAGCGCTACGCCGCCTCCCTCATCATCTTCTCCGCGGTGGCCATGGGCGTCACCTACCTGCTCGTCCGCATCCAGGGCTCGCTCCCGCTGAACCCGCAGCACCTGGGTGCCGTGCCACAGGCGCTCAGCTTCAACACCGCCGCCTCGTTCCTGACCAACACCAACTGGCAGAACTACGGCGGCGAATCGACCATGTCGTACTTCTCCCAGATCGGGGCGCTCACGCTGCAGCAGATGCTGAGCCCAGTCATCGGCATCGCGGTGGCCATCGGCATGGTACGCGGCTTCTCGCGGCGCAACTCCCCGACGATCGGGAACTTCTGGGTCGACATGACGCGTGGCCTGCTCTACATCGTGTTCCCCATCGCGTTCGTCGCCGGCATCATCTTCGTCGGCCAGGGAGCCGTGCAGACGCTGGCGGGCACCGTGACCGTCCACGACACCCTGAACGGGGTCACCCAGGTCATTCCCCGCGGCCCCATCGGCTTCATGGAGGCCATCAAGCAGCTCGGCAACAATGGCGGAGGGTTCCTCAACGCCAACTCGGCGACGACATTCGAGAACCCGACCGGCCTCACCAACTGGCTGTCGATCTACCTGCTGCTGGCCATCCCGTTCGCCCTGACCTACACCTTCGGGAAGATGGTGGGCAGCATCCGCCACGGCGCGGCCCTGCTGGCAGCGATGGTGATCATCTTCGGAGTGTGGGTGGGCGGCGCCGCCTACTACGAGCACCAGAACAACCCTGCGGTCGCCGCAGCGGGTGTGCATTCGACGGTCGGGAACACCGAAGGGCACGAGGTCCGCTTCGGTGATACGTCGACGGCTCTCTTCGGGGTGGCCTCGACCAACACTTCCACCGGGTCGGCCGATGCCTCCTATGACTCGTTCACCCCGATGGGAGGCTTCTTCCTCATCAGCGGGATGATGCTGGGCGAGGTGACCCCGGGTGGCTCGGGCAGCGGCCTTTACACCATCCTCATCTACGCCATCATCGCGGTGTTCATCGGCGGCCTCATGATCGGACGAACACCGGAGTACCTGGGGAAGAAGATCCAGGCCAAAGAGGTCAAACTCGCGGGTCTCGGGGCCCTGGTCATGCCGCTGATCGTGCTGATCTTCACGGCCATCGCCGTGTCGATCCATGCCGGACGCGCCGGTCCCCTCAACGCCATTCCCCATGGGTTCAGCGAGATTCTCTACGCGCTGACCTCGCAGGGGAACAACAACGGCTCGGCGTTCGGTGGGCTCACCGGGAACACCACCTTCTACAACGTCATCGGCTCGATCGACATGCTGATCGGCCGCTACGGGATCATGATCCCGGCCCTGGCCCTCGGCGGCGTGCTGGCCGCCAAGCCTGTCGTGGCCGAGGGGCTCGGCACGTTCCGCACCGACAACTCCATGTTCGTGGGTCTCACCATCGGCGTCATCATCATCATCGGTGGTCTGACCTTCTTCCCGGCTCTTGCGCTCGGCCCGATCGTCGAGCAGCTCAGCCACGGATTCTTCTAATGAACAGTCACGGAAAGCTCTTCTCATGACGATGACGACCACCCAACCGGACCAGCCGGGCCCGGCCAACGCGCCACACGGTGTGGCCGAGGCCCGGAGCCTCTTCGACGGCCCGATCTTGCGCCAGGCCCTGGTCGACTCGTTCACCAAGCTGAACCCGGCGGTGCAGATCCGCAATCCCGTCATGTTCGTGGTGCTCGTGGGCTCGATCGTCACCTTCGTGGAGGCGATCGCCCATCCGTCGGTCTTCACCTGGTCGATCACGATCTGGCTCTTCCTCACGGTGATCTTCGCCAACTTCGCCGAAGCCATGGCCGAGGGACGGGGCAAGGCCCAGGCCGACACCCTGCGCAAGATGCGCTCGGAGACCGAGGCGCGGCGGCTGAAGGCCGACGGGACCGAGGAACTAGTCGCAGCCGCCGAGCTGAACAAGGGGGACATCGTCGTCTGCGAGGCCAACGACCTCATCCCCTCCGACGGGGAGATCATCGAGGGCATTGCCTCGGTCGACGAGTCGGCTATCACCGGTGAGTCGGCGCCGGTGATCCGCGAATCGGGGGGCGATCGCTCGGCCGTCACTGGCGGCACCAGGGTCCTCTCTGACCGGATCGTGGTGCGCATCACCGCCGAGCGCGGCCAGACCTTCTTGGACCGCATGATCACCCTGGTCGAGGGAGCCAACCGGCAGAAGACCCCCAACGAGATTGCGCTGACCATCCTGCTGGCGGTCCTGACCATCATCTTCATCCCGGTCGTGGTGTCACTCGAGGCCTTCGGCATCTACGCCGGCACCGCAGTCTCTGTGGTCATCCTGGTGGCCCTGCTGGTCTGCCTGATCCCGACCACGATCGGCGCCCTGCTCTCAGCCATCGGGATCGCCGGCATGGACCGCCTGGTCCAGAAGAACGTCCTCGCCATGAGCGGCCGGGCGGTCGAGGCGGCCGGCGACGTGCAGACATTGCTGTTGGACAAGACGGGCACCATCACCATGGGCAACCGGATGGCGTCGGGCTTCTTCCCCGTGAGCGGGCACACCGAGGAGGAGGTGGCCAGCGCGGCACAGCTGGCCTCCCTGGCCGACGAGACGCCCGAGGGGCGCTCCATCGTGGTCCTGGCCAAGGAGCGCTTCGGCATCCGTGAGCGCGAGCTCTCGGGCCCGCACGAGTTCGTACCCTTCTCCGCTACGACCCGCATGTCCGGCCTCGACTTCGACGGGCGTCAGATCCGCAAGGGGGCGTCCGACTCGGTCAAGCAGTGGGTGAGCGAGCAGGGCGGATCCGTACCCGCCGACCTCGATCCCATCGTCGAGCGCATCTCGCGGGCCGGGTCCACGCCGCTGGTGGTGGCCGAGGGTCCCGTGATCCTCGGGGTCATCGAGCTCAAGGACGTGGTGAAAGAGGGCATTCAGGAGAAGTTCGCCGAGATGCGCTCCATGGGCATCCGCACGGTGATGATCACGGGTGACAATCCCCTGACAGCGGCCACTATCGCCCAGGAGGCCGGCGTCGACGACTTCCTGGCCGAGGCTACGCCCGAGGCGAAGCTGGCCCTCATCCACCAGGAGCAAGAAGGCGGCAAGTTGGTCGCCATGACCGGGGACGGGACCAACGACGCGCCCGCACTGGCCCAGGCCGACGTGGGTGTGGCGATGAACACGGGGACCACGGCGGCCAAGGAGGCCGGCAACATGGTCGACCTCGACTCCAACCCCACCAAGCTCATCGACGTGGTGGAGATCGGCAAGCAGCTGCTCATCACCCGGGGCTCGCTGACCACCTTCTCCATCGCCAACGACGTGGCTAAGTACTTCGCCATCATCCCGGCCCTGTTCATCACCACCTACCCGCAGCTCAACGCGCTGAACATCATGAAGCTGCATAGCCCACAAAGTGCCGTGCTCTCGGCCGTCATCTTCAACGCGCTCGTCATCGTGGCGTTGATCCCGCTGGCACTGCGGGGCGTCAAGTTCCGTGCCGCGGGCTCTGCCGCCATCTTGCGGCGGAACGTGTGGATCTACGGCGTGGGCGGCATCATCGTCCCGTTCATCTTCATCAAGCTCATCGACTTGATCCTCGTCGCGCTGCACGCCTACTGATGGAGACCCTTTGATGCTCGTCCACATCCGCCGTTCGATAGTCCTCGTAGTGGTGGCGCTCGTCCTGACCTTCGCCTTCGCCTTTCTCGGCACCGGCGTGTCCCAGCTGTTTTTCAAGCACCAGGCCGACGGCTCCATTACTGCGAACGGGTCGACGCTGATCGGGCAGAACTGGTCCCAGGCGCCCTGTCCGGGTCATCTCAAGGGCAGCTGCGTGTTCCAGGGGCGCCCCGACGCCGTCGGTCCCTATGCCGGCTCGGCGAACCCGGTCGCCGCCGGTGGGGACAACCCGCTCCAGGCCAACAACATCCCCGGCAAGCCCGGAGTCCTGAACTCCGGTGAGTCCGGGGCGAGCAACCTCGGCCCTCGCTCGAAGACGTTGCTGTCGAATACCCAGCAGCTGGTGGCCTACTGGAAGGCCCGGGGCGTCAGCCCGACACCCGACCTCGTCACGACCTCGGGCAGCGGCTACGACCCCGACATCAGCCAGCAGGACGCCCTGGTCCAGATCCCCATGGTGTCCAGGGCGACCGGACTCTCGGCTTCTGTGCTCCGGCGCCTGGTCATCAGCCAAACGCAGGGGGCGCAACTTGGCTTCTTGGGGACTTCGTACATCAACGTGCTGCAGCTGAACGAGGCGTTGGCCAAGCTCAAAGGGTGAAGGGCACTGCCACCACGATCGCCGCGCTGGTCCTTCGCCGGCGCGCCGTGGTGCGCGGGAAGGTCATCTCAGTCGTCTCCTACCAGCTGCCATGGGTCCGGACCGACGTTGAGTTGAGCGACGGCACCGGCGCCATCATTCTGCGCTTCATGGGACGGGCTGAGCTCCCTGGCTTCGCCATGGGTCGCTGCATGACCGTCGAGGGGACTCCGGCACTCGAGCGCGCGGTGCTCCTGATGCGCAATCCGCTCTATTCGTTCGGGGATAAGGGGTGAGCGCCCGCCAGCAGCTGGTAGCCGACACCTGGCAGGGTGTGCAGCCGCGTTCCGTCCTCGTCCCCGAGCTTCTTCCGCAGCCGGTGGGTGTACACCCGGACGTAGTT
>DATNLP010000017.1:0-6351 GCA_035602795.1 Acidimicrobiales bacterium
GACGACCGTCGGCCCGCCCGGCGGGCTGGCGATGCTGAGATGGCCATCGACCGACGCCACCCGATCGGTGAGTCCGGCCAGACCGCTCGAGGAGCTGCCCACCCGGTTGACTGCCGCCCCGCCCGTCGTCGCGGACGACCAAGCGCAGCCAGGTGCCCTGCTGGGCGCACGAGACCGAGGCGCGCGACGCCTGGGCGTGCTGGGCCACGTTGGCCAGCAGCTCTGCCACGCAGAAATAGGCGATGGCCTCGATGGCCGGGGTGGGCCGGGTCCGGAGCCCCATGGTGAGCTCCGACGGCACCGCGCTACGGGCGGCCAGGGTGGCCAGGGCTCCTTCGAGCCCGATGTCGAGCGCGGGCGGGTGGATGCCCCGGGCAATGTCGCGCAGCTCGGCTATCGCCTCCTTGGCGCCCCGGTGGGCCTCGTCGACGAGCTCGCGCACACGGTCGAGGTCGATGTCGTTCGTGTCGGCGAGCTTCTCCTTGGCCATGCCCAGCCGCATGGCCAGTGCGACCAGCTGCGCCTGCGTCCCGTCGTGCAGGTCGCGCTCTATCCGCCGCAAGGTCGCCGCAGAGGCGTCGACGGTGTGGGTGCGGGCTTGCTCGAGCGAGCGCACCCGCGTCGCCATGGGGTCCGGCCCGAGCAACGAGCCGATGAGGAGGCGGTCGACGTTGACAAATCCTCGCATCACCCACGGTGCGGCGAAGAAAAAGATGACCCCGCTGAGGAAGATCAACACCGCGCGCGTGAACCCGCCGTTGTTGACGTCGAAGGCGTGCGGGAAGAGGTCCGTGACCAGCCCGAAGACAGGAAGGCGGCCCTGGCCGGCGAACAAGAACGTGTGGGCGAAGCAGACGAAGGCGTCCCACCACAGGCTGAACGCCACGTAGAAGCCGAGCAGGGTCCACGGCACCTTGATCGCCAGGTAGCCGATGGCGCGCCAGCCGACCCGGTCACGCATGGCGGCACTGAGCCACCCGAAGAAGCCGCGGCGCGCGGTGAAGGGCTCCGGGTCCTCTACGTGCACGCCGAGCATGGAACGGGCGAGCGCCCGCTGCCAGCCGCCGAACCCCCGGGCGCTGCGGATGGCGGCGGCCAGGATGGCCAGGCCGAACACGGTGATGGCGAGGGCGATGCCCAGGGCGAGGGTCGCCGTGACGAAGGCCAGGCCGACGAGGGCGATGCCGCCCGTCAGGAGGTAGAACGTGAGCTCGGCCCAGGGCCGGCCGGTAAACGGCTCCCGGATGATGCGCCGTCCGATCGACTGCAGCGCGGCCAGCTGCTCCTCGCTGACGGCGAAGGTCAGTTGTTTGCCCCGGGTGGGCGCCTCACCACCGCCTTCTGTCTGCTGGTCGACCATCATGCGTCCCGCTTCGACAGCACGACGACGCCGATCGTGAGCGCAGCGACGGTGTAGAGGGTCATGTAGGCGAAGCCGGTTGAGCTGTTCAGGGCACCGGGCACACGCACGACCGAGGCCACCGAGTTCCCGTAGATCATGTCGGGGGTGAAGCGGGCCGGGTTGCCCGCGACTTGCTGCAGGAGGATCGACGACAGCAACGTGCATCCCACGAAGGCTCCGATGGCACCTGCACTGTGCCGGATGATCGCGCCGATTCCCAGACCGAACAAGGCCAGGAGGCCCAAGAACGCGCCCGATTCGACCAAGGCGCGCAGCACGCCGGGATCGGACAGGGTGGCCGAGGGTGCACCGCCACCGGAGAGGACGGCCTGGCCCACGAAGAAGGACACGAAGCTCAGGACCATCCCGATGACGAGGGCGAGCAGGGCGAAGTCGATGACCTTGGCCAGAATGAAGACGTCACGCCGAGGGGTCGCGGTCAGGGACGAACGGATGGTGCCCGAGCCGTACTCGCCGGTCATCGCCAGCACGCCGAGTACGCCGACGACGAGCGAACCCACCGCCAGGCCGGCCAGGGCGGTGTTCGTCGGGTCAAACCCCCGGTACCACTGCCGATTGTGGTGCAGCGCGCCGTTGGTCGAGAGGTAGGTCACTAGCAGCGTTGCCACCAGGGTGACGAACAGGGACCACTTCGGGGAGCGGAGGGAGGCGAACTTCCTCCATTCGGCCCGCATGGCCTGCCGGAGACCGGCGCCGCCGGCGCCGGTGGAGCGTCCGGCGCCGGCGGGCAACTCGATGGTGACGGCCGTCGTCATGGGTATGGGTGTCCTTTCAAGTGGCCTGTCGACGGCGTGCGTCAACGGGAGAGAACGGGAATCGGACGGGGCCGGCGATCGCCGCCAGGCGACGGGGACGAGCGGTATTCGACGGCGTCGCTCGTGAGCTCCATGAACGCGTCCTCGAGTGAGCCTCGCAACGGTGTCAGTTCGTGCACCGTCAATGCCGCCGCCGCGGCGAGCTCGCCGACCTCGGACGCCTCCATGCCCGTCACCACGAGAGCGCCGTCGTCGGCCACCGATGGCCGCGCCCCGGCCCGGGAGAGCTCGGACACGAAGCGCTGCGGCGTGGGAGTGACGATGCGCACCGACGTGCCCTGCACCTGCGCGGTGAACTCCTGCACGCTCGTCTCGGCGATCAGCTTGCCGCGCCCGATGACGACCAACCGCTCCGCCGTCAACGCCATCTCGTTGATGAGGTGGCTGGACACCAGCACGGTCCGGCCCTCGGCCGCCAGGCGCCGCAGGAGGTGTCGCGCCCAGCGGATGCCCTCGGGGTCGAGCCCGTTGACGGGCTCGTCGAAGAGGAGGATGCCCGGGTCGCCCAGCAACGCGCAGGCGATCCCGAGGCGTTGGGCCATGCCCAGCGAGTACTTGCCCGATCGCCGGCCGGCCACCTCGGTCAGGCCGACGATGTCGAGGACCTCGTCGACACGTGCCCGCGGCACGTCGTTCGTCGTCGCCATGTATCGCAGGTGGTCACGCCCCGAGCGCCCGGGGTGGAACGCCTTGGCGTCGAGCAGCGTGCCGACCTCGCGCAGAGGCCACGCCAGCTGCGCGTAGGGAACACCGTTCACGGTGGCGCGGCCGCCGTCGGGGTGGTCGAGGCCGACGATCATGCGCAGGGTGGTCGACTTGCCCGAGCCGTTGGGGCCCAGGAAGCCGGTCACCGCACCCGGCGTGACGGTGAAGCTCAGGTCGTCGACCGCCAGGGTCTTGCCGAAGTGCTTGGTCAAGCCGTGGGTGACGATCATGGTTCCAGCTTGAGCACTTCTGGCCTGCGGGGGAATGTCGCTAGCGGGCGTCCCGTACTGGGGCTAGCACCCCAGTACCGAGCCGGTCAGGCCGTCCGTTGTGGCGGGATCGCCCGCAGCGTTGGGGTGACCCGGCCGTCGGCCGAGGTGTCAGGCGTCACGTGTCACGTGTCACGACGAGCATCGGTTCGAGCGGCTGCGTGCCGTCCCTTGCCGGGCTTGCGAATGAGGAGGCCGAGGCCGAAGACGATCAATCCGAGGAGGACGATGCCGCCGATGACGAGAGGTGTCGACGAACCTCCGCTGCCCGGGGTCTGGGTGCTCTCGACGATCCTGAGGTCGGAGATCAGCTGGGCGACACAGTGGGCGTCGAGGCGGTAGCGACCCACCGGCAGTGAGCCCAGTTTTAAGGGCACCGCGAAGGACCCGTTCTGATTGGTCCTGCCCCAACCGATGATGGCGCCGCTGTTGACCGTGATCAGGACCGGGACGTCGGGCGTGCAGCCCTGACCCGAGGCGGTGACATGCCCGCGGAGCGCAACGGTCGAACTGCTGAGCGCCAGGGCTTGGGCGGGGGAAGCGGTGGGTGGTGCGCCGTTGCCGGGCGTCGAGGCCGGAGAGGTGATGGGCTTTGTGTCGACCACGAACGGCGCCACGGCGCTGAGCGTCGATGAATGACCGGTCGCCGAGCGGCAGCTGGCCTTGACCTGAACCGGCGCGGGCAGCGACGACGTGGGCACGACGAACGGCCCGTAGATTTCGCGGCTGCTCGTGGGCGAGGGTTCGGCCCAACTCCGGACGACCTTGTTGCGGGGCGTCTGGACGGAGACCTTCAGGTAGCCGCGACACTCCGCCGGGCCGTGGTCGCCCCGGACGAAGCCGGTGACGGCCACGTCGAACTGGGTGGTGCCGGGGGACCCGTGGCCCGGAATGATGGTCACGCGGCGCGACCCGGTCGTGGCTGCGGCTGCTGTGGTGGGCCACGCCACCAGGACCAGGAGGGCGGCAATACCGATGCGGGCCGCCGCGACGGTCTGCCAGCGCGCGAGGCGGCCGCTTGGAGCGGACGACCGAACTTTCACAAATCGCTCCTTGTCAGACGGATGTCACCTGAGCAGGCCACACGATCGTGACATGCGGGTCCGCCCACGGCGGTGCACTCGGATGCCGAATTGGCCGCGGCCGTCCAGGTGGTGATCCGAATGCCGTCACCGACCTGTACCGCGCGCACGTTGCTACCACCTGGTCGGAGAGGCCGACGCAACGTCCGATGCAGAGCAGGACACCGGCTAGCTGGCCGCGGGAGATCCCGGCCAGGCCGGGTACGACGGCGCCAAGTCCGGCGGCGACGAGTAGCTGGTGACCGTGCCCGACACCGTGAACATGGGCACGGACCCGGCCGGTACCGTGCCCGCCTTGTAGCGCTTGCCCCCGTCGACGTAACGCATCAGGCCGCTGCCGTTGACCCCCTCTTCGTCGGGCCCCTTGGCGGTGGCGTCGTACCAGATGAAGGTGTAGTCGGCCGGCGACGAGTAGCTGGGGAGCGGGGCTGCACCCTGGTAGCCGTAGGCGTCGAGCGGCGTCGTCGGGCCACCGCCGGCGGGCGGGGCGCGGAACAGGCCGGTGGCGAACGTGTACGGGGTGAGGTCGGGCCCCGACAGCTGCACGCCGATGAAGAACTGGAGGATCGGCGGGATGATGGCCGGCGCCGCCAGGGAGGCCGGCGAGGTGGAGGCGCCGTACCACCAGCGGTAGAGCCGGTCGGCGTCCCCGACGGAGACCGGGGTGGGCACGGCCAGGCTGGTCACTCCGAAGGCGTGCGACCACTCGCTCTGGTCGTAATAGCGGCCCAAGGCCGAGGTGTCGGTGAGCACGATGCCGGTGATGATCCACTCGGGGAAGTAACCGATGTCGGCGCACGCCTTGGTCAGATAGATCGGCATGATCGGGTCGCCGGCGAACACGACGCTGGTGGCGCCCGACGACTTGAGCTTCTCGGCGATGGTCGCAGCCTGGGTGGGCAATGTCGTCAGGTCGAGCGTGTAGGTGAGCGCGTTCAAGGAGGCCATGTTGACGTGGCCCGCCGTGAGTTTCTTGGTCAACGAGGCCGTGAGCTGCGCGGTGCCGGGCGCCGGCGGCTCGGATGTCTCGCTGACCACGATGAAGGAGCGCTTCTGCGTGTGGAAGGACGGCTCGCCGGCCCAGACGGCGTCCTTGCCGTTCAGCTTGGCGATGACGTAGTCGAGGGTCTCGTTGAGCGACGTGTCGGCGGTGGGGAGGTTGGCCCACTGGAAGGGCGCGTTGAGCTGTATCTCGCCGTTGAGGGAGGAGTCGCCGCACCCCATGCACAGCACGTGCAGGCGGGCCAGCTCCTCCTCGTAGGCGTTCGTCTCGGCCGGCCCACCGATGGAGGCGAACGCGTGCAGTTGCTGGGCCACGGTGACGGCGTCGGCATGAGCGGCCACGGGGTCGGTGTCGGCCCCGGAGGCCTCGAACGGGATGAGGTTCACGTGCCGGCCGTACATCTCGAAGATCTTGTTGAACATGGCGACGTAGGCCTGCACGGTGTTCAGCGCCTGGGCCGGGGTGCCCGACGCGCCCGATATGGCCGACGTGAGGCCGCCCGGCTGGGCCTGGTAGTCGACGAGGTTGATGGCGTCGCCGGTGACACCGGACGAGGTGGCGCCGCCGTTCCCGTTCTTCTGGTCGAAGACCGGCACGCAGGGCGGCGCGTAATCGCTCGGCATCTTGAGTCGACCGGTCTTGTGGTCGCACTGGGCGCCCCAGTCGTAGTCGGACGTCTTGCCGGCCTTCTGCGCCGCGGCGTAGGTGACGGGCACCGTCGAGTGGGCCAGCTGCGTGGCGGTGCCCGTGTTGGGTGCGGCGGCCGTGGTCGTGCCGTGGTCCTCGTGCACGGTGGCCGAGACGCCGGCGGCAACGAGGGCGGCCACGATGAGAACGACCGGGCCGACCGTGCGCAGCCGGCTGACCTTGGGCCAGGGCCGCCCGGACTCCGGCGTCGGGGTGATGCCCTCGTTGGAGCCGGGGGCATTGGCGGGCTGGGTCATGCATCGTTCCTTGTCGCGGCGGCGGCCGCCGACGGGCCGGAGCGGGTGCGGGCGAGCGGGTCCGTCCCGAGGAAGGCCTCGCCGACCTCGGCGGTCTCGAGCACGGCTTG